>CAJASG010000325.1 GCA_903944555.1 uncultured beta proteobacterium | reverse complement strand
TCACGTGGGCCTGCAACTGTGCCACCAGTTCGGCCTCGAACGCGGCGTCGGCACCGGGGCGAAAATCGTTGGCTGCAACAAAGTCGGCTGCCAGCACCACATAGGCCTTGACCACCGCACCGCGTTCCCGATCCGGCTTGGGCACGACCGCCGCATTGGCCACCGCCGGGTGCTTGACCAGACAGTTCTCGATCTCGCCCGGCCCGATGCGGTAACCCGAGGACTTGAACACATCGTCGGAACGCCCCTGGTACCAGAGGTAACCGTCGGCGTCGCGCACTGCCAGGTCACCGGTGCGGCACCAGTCGTCGGGCCCGTGGCTGCCGGTGAACTTGGCGCGGGTCGCGTCCTCGTTTTTCCAGTAGCCCAAGAAGAAGATGGGGTCGGGTTGACCATGCACATCAAAACGGTTCAGCGCCACATCGCCGGGCACACCGCTCGGGCATTCATTACCGTCATCGTCAATCACCGCCACGCGGTGGCCGGGGTACCCCATGCCCATGCTGCCGGGCTTGGACGGCCACAGCGCATTGCAGTTGCCCACGATGTAGTTCACTTCGGTTTGCCCAAACATCTCATTGGGCTTGACGCCCAGTTGCAGCTCGCAGTAACCGAACACGGCGTCACCCACCGCTTCGCCCGCGCTCATGATGGCTTGCAGCTTCAAGCCGAATTGCGCCTGTACGGTCTGCCCCGTTGCGCCAGCCTTGTCCGATGCACCGGGGCAGGCCTTCATCATGGCCTTGAGCGCGGTGGGGAACAGAAAAGTGTGCGTCACGCCGCACTGGCCCATCAACTCCAGGGCGGTTTGCGGGCTGAATCGGCCATGAAAGGCGACGATGGTGCGGCCAAAGTACAGCGTGGGCAGCAGGGCATCCATCAGGCCGCCGGTCCAGGCCCAGTCGGCCGGGGACCAGAACACCGCTTTGGACTCCGTGGGCAGCGCACCAGTGGGTGTGGGCTTGGCCGGATCGAAGCCAAACCAGTTCTGGCTGCAGACAAAACCAGTCAGGTTGCCGATCAGCGCCCGGTGCGGGATCAGCGCGCCCTTGGGGTTGCCGGTAGTGCCGCTGGTGTAGATCAGCACGGCGGGCTCAATCGCCTGCGTCACCACCGGGGTGAATTGGTTGGATTGGCGCGCCAGGGTCAACGCCCAGTTTTTGTCAGCGCGGCCCCAGGTGGCGGACTTGCTACCCACGCCGATCACCTCGCGCAACGCCGGGCAGGTCGGGCGCGCCGTGTGCAGGCCGTCAAGACTGGCGGGGTCGCAAATCGCGACCACGGCCTCGCTGTCTTGCAAACGGAATTCCAGTGCCTCGGGGCCAAACAGCAGGGAAAGCGGCATGGCCACCGCCCCCATTTGCAAGACGGCGATGTAGGCCACGGCGGTCTCGAAACACTGCGGCATCACGATGGCCACCCGGTCGCCCCGCCCTACCCCCAGCGCGGTGAGTGCATTGGACAGCCGGTTAGCCTGCTCCTGCAATTCAGAATAGGTATGAAATTGGCCCTTAGCCCCCGTGGAATGTGCGTGAATAGCTATTCTTTTAGTAGCATCCGCCCGGCTTGCCCAACGCGCGCAACACACCTGGGCGATGTTGAACTGCTCCGGCACCACCCAACCAAAGCTGGCGTGTACGCGGGCATAGGCCGGTGGCACACCGCCAAATTGCGCGGGCCTGACCTTGGTCGGCTGCGTCTGGGTGCTGACCGCTGATTTGTCGCTGGGTTGACTGACGCGCATGGGGTGTCTCCGTATGATTGGACAAATGTACCAAGTTAAAAAAATCCACCGTAGCGAGTTTGTCCCTATCCGCAACCTGACGTATCACGTGCAGGTGTGGGGCGAGCCCTCCCCCGACAAGACCCCGCTGGTGATGGTGCACGGCTGGATGGACGCGGCGGCCAGTTACCAATTTGTGGTGGATGCGTTCAGCCAGGACCACTACATCATTGCGCCCGACTGGCGCGGCTACGGCCAAACGCCCAG
>CAJASG010000324.1 GCA_903944555.1 uncultured beta proteobacterium | reverse complement strand
GGTCAAGCCCGTCGGCCAGCGCCTTAAAGTACAGCATGGTGCCGCCCACCAGCAGGGGCAGTTTGCCGCGGGCGGTGATCTCAATGATCAGCCGTTGCGCATCCAGCACAAATTCGGCAGCACTGTAGGCCTGCAGCGGGTCACGGATATTGATCAGGTGGTGTGGCACGGCGGCCAACTCCTCGGCGCTGGGCTTGGCCGTTCCAATGTCCATGCCGCGGTACACCAGCGCCGAATCCACGCTGATGATCTCGCAAGGGTGCTCGGCGGCAATGGCCAGGGCCGCGGCCGTTTTGCCGGCAGCGGTGGGGCCAGCCAGGCCAATGTGAAAGGGCAGGGCGGTACTCATGGGTTCAGGCCCTGACTGCTTGTAGGGGTGCCACGGGCAGGTGGCGGCGTGCGACTTGCCGCAGCAAGACCACCAAGCCCAGCGCCGCGACCGTGAGACCTACCACCAAGGCGATCCAGAAACCCTGGGCTTGCATCGGTTGTGCGGGCTTCCACGGAAGCCAGTCGGGTGCAATGCCCAGCGCGTAGCCCAGCGGCAGTGAGAACACCCAAAACGCGGTCAGGTGCACCACCATGGGTGAGCGCGTCACTTTGTAGCCGCGTATGGCGCAACTGGTAACCACCTGGGTGGCGTCGGACAGTTGAAAGATGGCCGCCAAAAACAGCAGGTGCGCCGCCACGGCCGCCACCGCCGCATCGGTGGTGTAGGCGTTGGCAATTTGCAGGCTAAAAATCGCCATGCCGGCCGCTGACACCACCGCAAAGCACAGGGCTGCGCCCACGCCCACCCAGGCCCGAAAGCGCGCGGCCACCGGATCGCTCGCTCCCAACGACTGTCCGACGCGGGTAAGCAAAGCGATGCCCAGACTCAGTGGCACCATGAATACCAGCGAGGTGAAGTTCAGCGCAATCTGGTGTGCCGCCACTTGGGTGCTGCCAAACTTGGCCACCAGCAAGGCGATCAAACTGAAGGCACTGGTCTCGGCAAAATAGGTCACTCCGATGGGCAGGCCCAGCTTGAGCAGGCTGCTCACCTTGGGCCAGTGCGGCGCCTCGTAGCGGGCAAACGGCCAGGTGCTGTGAAATGCCGGGCTGCTGCGCATCCACCACAGCAAGCCCAGCAGATTGAACCAGACGCACAGCAGGGTGGCCCATGCACATCCCAGCCCGCCCAGACGCGGGAACCCCCAGTTGCCAAACACCAGCAGCCAATTGATGAAGGCGTTAAGCGCAAGCGCACCTAAAGCGATCAGCATGATCGGTTTGGTCTGGTTGATGCTGGTGCAGTAGCCATACAACACGCGGTAGCAGGCAAAGGCGGGCAGGGCAAAGCTGGTGATGAAGACGAAGTCACTGGCCAAGCTGCGCACAGCCGCGTCAAGTGACATGGCGTCGAACACCAGTGCTGCCAGATTGGACAAAACGAAGGCGATGAAGCCCACGCCCAGCGCTTTCCACAGCCCCTGGCGCACCACGTGTGGTACGCGGTGAAAGTCCTGCGCGCCCACGTACTGCGCAACCAGCGGACTCACCGACATCATGATGCCCATGATGGTGATGATCACCATATTCCAGATCGACACGCCCAGCGATACGCCAGCCAGATCGTTGGCTGAGGCGTGCCCGGCCATGGCTACATCCACCACGGCCATTCCCACATTGGCCAGTTGCCCCACCAGAATGGGCCAGGCC
>CAJASG010000323.1 GCA_903944555.1 uncultured beta proteobacterium | reverse complement strand
CCGGTGGTGGAAGAAATTTTGTACCCCGCGCTGGAGGACTACAAGATCGACATCATGATTGGCGAGGGTCCGGCAGCCCGCTCCATCAAACTCGATTTGCAGCCGTTCACACTGGTGGGCGCCACCACCCGGGCCGGCATGCTGACCAACCCGCTGCGCGACCGCTTTGGCATTGTGGCGCGGCTTGAGTTTTACACCTCCGAGGAGTTGGCGCGCATTGTTAAGCGCAGCGCCGGCTTGCTTAAGGTACCGATGGACGAGGCGGGCGGCTTTGAGATTGCGCGCCGCGCACGGGGCACCCCCCGTATTGCCAACCGCCTGCTGCGCCGGGTGCGTGACTATGCGGACGTGAAAGGCCGGGGCGAGATCACGCTGGACATTGCCAACCGGGCCCTGACCATGCTGGATGTGGACCCGCAAGGCTTCGATTTGATGGACCGCAAACTGCTGGAGGCCGTGATTCACCGCTTTGACGGCGGCCCGGTGGGGCTGGACAACATTGCCGCCAGCATTGGCGAAGAGCGCGAAACCATTGAGGACGTGATTGAGCCCTACCTGATTCAGCAGGGTTACCTGCAGCGCACGCCACGTGGGCGCATCGCCACGCTGGCCGCTTACCGCCACCTGGGCGTGACGCCCCCGCAAAGCACGACTGAGGCCACAGGCCTGTAGA
Source organism: uncultured beta proteobacterium (assembly GCA_903944555.1). GTDB lineage: Bacteria > Pseudomonadota > Gammaproteobacteria > Burkholderiales > Burkholderiaceae_C > Allorhodoferax. The sequence continues at coordinate 6,991 of CAJASG010000323.1, read as the reverse complement.
CTCCATTCTTTCACTTCTCTTACAGGAAATTTGCCATGGGTAATTTGGTTGCTTACACACTCGACGACGGCGTTGCCACGCTGACGCTCACCAACGGCAAGGTCAATGCCGTGTCACACGAAGTGATTGCAGAATTCAACAGCGCACTGGACCAGGCAGAACAAGATGGCGCCGTGGTCATCATCACCGGTCAACCAGGCATTTTGTCGGGTGGCTATGACCTGAAAGTCATGATGAAGGGCCCCCAGCACGCCATTGACCTGGTGGCGGCGGGCTCTACGCTTGCGCGGCGCATGTTGGCGCACCCCCATCCCATCATCGTCGCCTGTTCCGGCCACGCCGTGGCCAAAGGGGCCTTTTTGTTGCTGTCGGCTGACTACCGCATTGGCGTCGAGGGGCCGTTCTCCATTGGACTGAACGAGGTGCAAATCGGCATGACCATGCACCATGTGGGTATTTTGCTGGCGCGCGACCGCCTGAGCAACGCCGCGTTTCAGCGCAGCGTCATCAGTGCCGAAATGTTCACGCCCGCCACTGCGGTGGATGCCGGATTTTTGGACCGCGTGGTGGCGCCCGAGCAGTTGCTCAGCGCAGCGATGGAAGTCGCACAGCGCCTGAAGAAACTCAATATGGGGGCCCACAAAGGCACCAAGCGCAAGGCGCGAAAGGCGCTGCTGGATGCGCTGGATGCTGCAATCGAGGTGGACAAGGGCACCAGCGTCGTCTGACGCCCCTCAGTTCTAGGCTTTGCGGGGCGGATGCGTGGGGCGTGCGTGGTGCACGATCAGCATCTGTGCCGCGTAGTAGGTGCACAAAATCCACAAGGGTGACAGTGGCACGGGCGTTAAAAACTTGTTGATGGCAATGAGTGAGTCGCTGGCCATGAACACGCAGGCACCCACCGCGACCCAGCGCGCGGCGGCGTCGCCCAGCACCACCGCACGGCCAATGGCCTGCGCGGTCATCAAGGCAATCACGCTGACGTAGGCGGCCACTGCCACCTTCAGCACCGGGTCGCCCAGGCTGCTCCAGAGCACGCCATACATCACCGCGCCGAAGCCCAGTACGCACAGCAAGGCGGTGCGGCTGGGAAACCAGCCCTGCCCCTGGCGCAGCAGCACGATATAAAACAGGTGCGCCACCAAAAACGAGCCCAGCCCAGGGATGAAGTAGTTGCCCGGCAGCATCAAAAACACATCGCCGCCCAAGGAAAATACGAGTGCGCCGATCAAAAGCGCATCAAATTTTGTGACAAAAGTGCCTGTAGCCCCCGTGGAATGTGCGCGAGCAGCTACGAAAACAATAGCAATTACCATCGCCATGGGCTTGAACACCAGGTGGCCGTCCACCATGCCGAGGGCGCTTAGGGTGGCCAACGCGGCGCACTGCAACAGCAGGACCTCCAGCATGCCAAGGCGACCTTGCATGAACAGACCCAAAGCCCACAGGGCGCTGGACAAGGCAAACACCCAGATGGCAGCCTCGCCAACAGGCATCGCGTCGGCGTGCCACAAAAAGACCGACACCGCGACCAGGGCCAGGCCAAATTGCAGCACGGCAAACCACTGCTGCCCCCGGCCCAGCGGCGGGTTGTAGGTGGTGAGCGACGCCAGCTTGAAGGCCGGGTAAGGGTGGCTGCGTGCCAGGTCGGCGGGTTGCCAGCCCGGCGGCTTGAACCAGATGCGCAGCTTGTCACCCCAGCGCTGGGTGTGCCAGGAGGCTTGGGCCAGCGCCCAGTAGACCTCGGCATTGGCCCACAGCGGGTCCCAGCTGTTGAGGGGGGTGCGGGTGCCGTAGACGCAGGGCTCGTGCTCCTCCTGGAAGGTGCCAAACAGGCGGTCCCACAACACCAGAATGCCACCGTAGTTTTTATCGATGTAGCCGTCGTTCACCGCATGGTGCACGCGGTGGTTGCTGGGTGAGCAAAACACCCGGTCAAACCAGCCCAGCCGGCCGACCTGTTCGGTGTGCACCCAAAACTGGTAGAGCAAATCGATCAGCGCCACGGTGCCAAATACCAGGGGTGGCACCCCGGCCGCGGCCATGGGCAGGTAAAAAATCCACGAAAACAAGGCGCCGCTGGAGGTTTGGCGCAGCGCGGTGGTCAGGTTGTAGTGCTGGCTTTGGTGGTGCACCACATGCGCCGCCCAAAACAGCGCCACGACGTGCCCGGCGCGGTGGTACCAGTAGTAGCACAGATCGTAAAACACCAGGGCCAGCACGATGCCATACCAACTGTTCCAGAACGCCCCCTTCGGGTCACCAGCCGGCGTCGAGAAAACGACCGTGTAGATACCAATGGTCAGCACTTTCAGCAGCACTCCGCCCAGCTGGCTCATGACGCCTAGGCTGATACTGTTGATGGCGTCGTTCAAGCGGTAAGGGTGCTGGCCCGCTGTGCGGCTGGCGCGCGTGCGGCTCCAGAAGAACTCCAGTGCGATCAGCAGAAAGAAGACGGGGGTGGCAAAAACAATGACTTTGCTCATGTAGGTCGGTTCGCAGTTCTAGTGCTTGGTCGTGAGACGAGCCATTCCGTTGGGCCTTTCAGCGGTATGTGGCGCGTCCGAAAGCTTGAACACCGCTACCACCTCCACCAGTTCCTGGGCTTGCCCCTTCAGGCTGCTTGCGGCGGCGGCCATTTCTTCCACCATGGCTGCGTTTTGCTGGGTGGCCTGGTCCATGTGGGTCACGGCCTCCCCGACCTGGGCTACACCGGCGGCCTGCTCGCTGCTTGCTGCGCTGATCTCTCCCATGATGTCCGTTACGCGCTTGATGGCGTTAACCACCTCGCTCATGGTGGCTCCGGCCTGATCCACGAGCAGCGTACCTTGCTCAACTCGCTCCACACTGGTTCCGATCAGGCTCTTGATTTCCTTGGCCGCATCGGCCGACCGCCCAGCCAGGGACCGCACCTCGGAGGCCACGACGGCAAAACCACGCCCTTGTTCGCCTGCTCGGGCGGCCTCCACAGCGGCGTTGAGTGCCAGTATGTTGGTCTGGAACGCAATGCCGTCGATCACGCTGATGATGTCCGAAATCTTGCGCGACGACTCGTTGATGCCCTTCATGGTCTCGACCACCTGTTCTACGACGTTGCCGCCTTTGACAGCCACCGTGGACGCGCTCAGCGCCAGTTGGTTGGCCTGGCGCGCGTTGTCTGCATTTTGTTTGACCGTGGCGCCCAGTTGCTCCATGGAGGCTGCAGTTTGCTCCAGCGCACTGGCCTGTTGCTCGGTGCGTGCGCTCAGGTCATTATTGCCTTGCGCAATCTCGGTGCTGGAGGTGGCTACGCTCTCAGCGCTGCTGCGTACCCGCACCAGCACGGCCTGGATTTTTTCAACGAACTGGTTGAAACCTGCCCCGATTGCGGCCAACTCATCGCCGCCGTTGGTGGAGACGCGGTGCGTCATGTCGCCGTGGCCGGAACCAATGTCCTGCATTGCGTCCCGCAAAACGGTCAACCGCCCCAGCACCTTGGTCAGAAAAATGCTGATGATGGATACCGCAATCAACGCGATCAGCAGACTACCCACCAGCGATGACAACACCATGGTCTGAATGCCTGCCAGGGCCTCATTGCGGTTTAATGCAACAACCAGCACCCAGTCGGTTCCGGCAATGGCCTGCGCATAGGCCAGTCGGGTTTCTCCGCGCATGCTGGTCTCGGTTAAGGAGCCGCTTTTTAGCAGCGCATCAAGGCCTTCCTTGGCCAGAGTGGGTGCGATTTCTGCCACCGATTTCAGCAGCAGGCTAGCGTCTTCGTGCACCAGGATTTTCCCGTCCCGAGACGTAATGAATCCGTAGCTTGCAGGTGTAGGCCGGATCGATGCTACGTTGCGTACCACCTGGTCCATGAACACGTCGACCGCAGTCACGGCCTTGACCTCAGCGCCCTCCTTGATCGCATTGGCAAAGGTGATGACTAGCTTCTTGCTGCCCGCATCGACATAGGGTTCAGTTACCACCGGCCCCCCACTCGCTGCCGCCAGCTTGTACCAAGGGCGAGTCGTTGGGTCGTAGTCGGGCGGAAGGTTTTGCTTTTCTGAAAAAACAGTGTGTTTGTCGGGAAAACCCATGTACGCTGAGTCCACATCGCCGGCAATTTTGGCCTGCTCCAGATACTTGAGCGGTTCGGCTTCACTTACCGCTCGGGCAAATGATTTAACGACCTGAGTACGTGATGCGGACCAGTCGGAAATGCCCGAGGCATGTGAATGGGTCAGGTCCTTGACTTGCTGGTTCAACGACACCATGGCCTGCTGTCGGGCTGTCAGTACATTGGTTGTGGTCAGCAACAGCAGACCCAGCAGCGTCAGCAGTCCACTGGCAGTCACTACCTTTCCCCGCAGGGATCTTAAATAGGCAAGCAGCATGTTCGTCTTTCTGGGTTGGGTCATTGGTGCGCGGTGTGAAGTTTCCGGGAAAATGGAAAGCGATACGCATGGGGTTTTCCCGCGTATTGAATGGTTTGCGGTCATTGAACCTCATCTTTTCGTCTATGCATTTTTTGCATAACGGCATGAAACCCGAATTTTTGTTGATGGAAATTTAGAGGTGCAAGCCTAGAATTCCCGACATCCAAAAGATCAACCGGAGCTTTCATGACCAATCCCGCGCTTGCCGAGCTGCTAGTCCATACCCTGGAGCATGCAGGACCTGCAGCCACCCGGCTCGCCGATTTTGTATCGGCGTATTACGACACCACCGACCCCGACGAGCTGCAAGCCCGCGGCCCTGCCAAGCTGTTTGCAATTGCCAATGCACACTGGCGTTTGCTGGAGTCCAGCCGTGCAGCGCAAAGCGCGAAAATTCGGGTTTTTAACCCGACCCTGGCCGAAGACGGGTTCGTGAGCGAGCACACCGCCATTCAAATCGTGCACGATGACATGCCCTTTTTGGTGGACTCGGTCACCATGGCCGTCAACCGCAGTGGCCGCACCGCCCACTGGATTGTTCACCCTTTGTTGGGCGTGGAGCGCGATGCGCAGGGCCGCCTGCTGAAGACCTCCCATGCTGCGCCCAAAGGCGAGCAATCCACGCCCGTGGAATCCCTGATTCTGGTGGAGTGCGATCGCATCGTCAGCGAGGCCGACCGCGCTGCGCTGGCCGATGAGTTGGCCCGCGTATTGGCCGATGTGCGCGCGGTGGTGCAAGACTGGCGGCCCATGCTGGAGCGCTTGCAAACCGTGGGCGCAGAGTCCACACAGTCGGCGCTGCCCTCGGCCTACCAGCAAGAAGGGATTGAATTTTTGCGCTGGCTGGAAGATAAGCATTTCACCTTCCTGGGGGCCCGGAACTACGAGCTGGTGCGCGAGGGTGACGCGGTCAGCTTGGTTGCGGTGGCAGACACGGGTTTGGGAATTTTGCGGGGCGAGGTGCACACCCGGGTGAGCAGCTTGCCTGCCGATGCGGTAGCCTTGCTTGACTCCGACCAACTGGTGCTGGTGACCAAGGCCATGACACGTTCGACCGTGCACCGACCCGCTTGGCTCGATTACATCGCCGTCAAACGCTTTGATGCGGCCGGGCAGGTGGTGGGTGAGGCCCGTTTTCTGGGCTTGTACACCTCTACTGCCTACTCTGCCATGGTGAGTGAGATTCCGCAGGTGCGCCTGCGCGCTGCGCAGGTGATGGCCGCCGCCGGTGTGGTGCCGGAAAGCCATGCCGCCAAGTCGTTGCAGTCCATTTTGGATGCCTACCCGCGCGATGAACTGTTTCAGATCGACACACCCACGCTGACCGAGCACGCCATCGGCATTTTGCGTCTGCAAGAGCGCCAGCGCACCCGCGTTTTTTTGCGGCGTGACCCGTTTGGGCGCTTCACTTCGGCGCAGGTCTTTGTGGCGCGGGACCGCTACAACACCGAGCTGCGCATCCGCATCGGGCAAGAGCTGAGCAAGGCGCTGGATGGCCAGTCGCTGGAGTTCACCCCGATGCTGACGGACAGCCCGCTGGCGCGCATCCACTACTTGGTGCGGGCGCTGCAACTGGCACCGCACAATGTGGACCTGCGCGCTCTGGAGGCGCGTATAGCCAAGCTGGCACAGCGCTGGGAAGACGATTGCACCCAGGAGCTGCTCCACACCCATGGCGAAGGCCCGGGCTTGACGCTGGCGCACCGCTTTGCCCACTCATTTCCTACCGCCTACCGTGAGGATTTTTCGGCGCAGGTGGCGGCAGAAGATGCGCAGGTGCTGGCCGCACTCACGCCTGCATCCCCCTTGTCGGTCAAGCTGTACCGCCCGCTGGATGCGCAGCCGGGCATGTTGCGTTTCAAAATCTACAACACCGCCAAGGTGGCTTTGTCGGACTCGCTGCCGGTGCTTGAACGCATGGGTGCGCGGGTGCTCGATGAGCACCCCTACCTTGTGGGAGATGGCACACTGGCACAGACGTTCTGGATCCATGACTTGGGCCTGCAGTTGCCCGCCAGTACCGAACTTGCGGTCGTCAAGGCCCGTTTTGAGACGCTTTTTTCCCAAGCCTGGAAGGGTGAGGTCGAGAGTGATGAACTCAACAAGCTGGTGCTGGGGAGTACGTTGGACGCGCGAGCAATTTCCGTGCTGCGGGCCTACACGCGCTACTTCAAGCAGCTCGGCTTTGGTTTTAGCCAGAGCTACATCGAAGCCACCTTGAACAAAAATGCGACCATCGCACAGGCCCTGTACCAGTTGTTTGACACCCGCTTCAACCCGGCCCTGGACGGCAATCGCGCCGCGGCGCAGGCGCTCCTGGGCGAGAGCATGGAGCTGCACCTTGGTGCCGTGGCCAGTCTGGACGAGGACCGCATTCTGCGCCAGTTCTATGCCACGCTGATGGCGACCTTGCGTACCAACGCCTGGCAATCCGCCAGCACGGGTGCGAACAAGCCCTATCTCAGCTTCAAGCTCAATCCACGGGAAGTGCCGGGGGTGCCAGAGCCCAAGCCCTTGTTCGAGATTTGGGTCTACTCCCCTCGGGTCGAAGGTGTTCACCTGCGCGGTGGCAAGGT
>CAJASG010000322.1 GCA_903944555.1 uncultured beta proteobacterium | reverse complement strand
GGTGTTCAACGGCACCATGGCGCCATCGACTCGGGCACCCCGGCAGCGGTGCCCCAGGTTGGTGTGCACGCTGTAGGCAAAATCCACGGCCGTAGCACCTTGCGGCAATTCGACCACCGCTGCGTCAGGGGTCAAGACGTAGATGCGGTCATCAAACACGCCCGCGCCCTGCTCGCCCGACAAATCCCGCTCCCACGCCAGCAGTTGGCGCAGCACCGCAATCTTGGCGTCGTAGGCGCCGCTGGCGGTCACGCCGCCTGCATAACCCTTAGCCCCCGCCTCTTTGTAGGCCCAATGCGCTGCTACACCATGTTCGGCATGGTCGTGCATGGCCTGGGTGCGCACCTGCACCTCAATGGGCTGGCCGGTGGCATCGCGCACCACGGTGTGCAACGACTGGTAACCATTGCCTTTAGGGCGGGCAATGTAGTCGTCAAACTCGTCCGTCACGGGCGAAAACTGGCTGTGTACCCAGCTCAGCGCCGCATAGCAATCGGGCACGGTGGGCACCACGATGCGCAGCGCGCGGATGTCATATACCTGGTCAAACCCCAGGGACTTGCCCCGCATCTTCTTGACAATGCTGTAGATATGTTTGGGACGCCCCTGTACGGTGGCGGTGATGCCTTGGGCTGCCAGGTCATCGCACAGTTGCAGCCGCAGCCGCTCTACAGCGGCTTCGCGCTCGGCCCGTTTTTCGTCCAGCAGGCGTGCCACATGCTTGTAGGTCTCAGGCTCCAAAAAGCGAAAGGACAGGTCCTCAAGCTCCCACTTGATTTCCCAAATCCCCAAACGGTTGGCCAACGGGGCAAACACCTGCAACGACTCCGTGGCCAGCCCAGTCGGCACCGGCAGCTTGCTGGCGGCATAGTGCCGCAGTGTTTGCATGCGCGACGCCAGGCGCAGCATGACCACCCGCAGGTCGCGGGAAAACGCCAGCAGCATCTTGCGCACGCTCTCCGTTTGGGTGGCTGCGGTTTGTGCCATTGGCACCGCAGTGCGGCTGGCGGAGTTTTGTGCGATACGGGCCATGCGCTGCACGCGCACCAGTTTGGTAGTTTCCAGTGCCAGATCGGCAAAATTTTCACCAAATGCCTTGGCAATGACCTCATGCGGTTTATTCAGATGGTCGCACGCGTAGACCAGGTAGCTGGCGGCCTGCATGGCCTCGGAACCACCGATGGCTTTCAGAATGGCGGACACGGCGTCCGCATGCGCCAAAATGTTTTCACCCGTGTCCAGTGTTTCGCTGACTAGGAGGGGCTCCGCAAAGGCCCGCGCCCGCGCCAAAGCACCTGCCTGCTCGGGCAGGCTGTGGGCTGTGGCCGCGATGACGGGCGGCGTGATGGCAGCAGAGTGCTCAGCGTTCAAACTTTTCATTCAGATCTCAAAAATAAATACCAATGCAATCAACCCAGCAAGAACGAGGCCACGGCATCGACCTGGTCTGCAGCGATCAGAGTGGGCGCATGGCCGACCCCGGCAAACTCAACCAAGCGGGCCTTCGGGCCACGCTGGGTCATTTGTTGCGCGGTCAGTGGAGATAGCAGGTCGGATTGGGCTCCGCGCACCAGCAGGGTCTGCGCGCTAATGCCATCAAACAACTGCCACAGCAGCGCTTCGCCCTGCGCAGCGGACTCTTGCGTGATCGATTTGAATGGGACCGCAATGGCCGGGTCGTAATGCAACGCGACTCCCGACTGTCCAACCGAGATTGGCTTGACCATATGGCGTGACAACTCCAGCCACTGCGCCGGGGTATGGGGACCAAAGCTGCTTGAAATCAGCCACATGGCATCTGCGGCCTGTTGCAGCGAGTCAAACTGCACGGCACGGCCCAAATAAGTGCCAATGCGGGCCAGCGCTTCCCACTGGATAACCGGCCCCACATCATTGAGGACCAAACGCCGAACCGCGACACCGACCGACGGAGCGTGGGCGCAGACCGCCAAGCCGATCAGCCCGCCCATGCTGGTGCCGACCCAATCGAGAGTTTGCGGTTTGAGGTGCGCTAACAGCGCCAGCATGTCCGCCGCGTAGGTAGGCAGTTGGTAGCCCAGGGGGTCAGACAGCCAATCGCTGTGCCCCCGGCCCACCACGTCCGGGCATATCACACGAACGGTGCCACCAGATTGTTCGGCTCTGGACACCAGAGCTTGTGCCAACACATCAAAGTCACGCCCCTGGCGCGACAGACCGTGCACACAGACCACTGTGTGTGCTGCATCGGCCGTGCCCCACTCCCAATAAGCCATGCGGTGGCCTGCGCCGCTGTCCGGGCACGGTAGGTAATTCAGCTTAGGATCAGCCATGGTGCAATCAGTGGTTTGATAATGTCTCCATCCTAATTGAATCAACCCCATTTTTTGAAAGTGACCCCATGTTAAAAGGCAAAACAGCACTCGTTACCGGCTCCACCAGCGGCATTGGATTGGGCATTGCGAAAGCGCTTGCTGCGCAAGGGGCCAACATCGTCTTAAACGGCTTTGGTGATGTGGATGGACCCACCGCAGAAGTCAAAGCACTGGGAGTGCAGGTCACCTACCACGGCGCGGATATGAGCAAGCCGGCCGAGATTGAAGCCATGATCCAACACGCCGTGACCACGTTTGGTGGCGTAGATATTTTGGTGAACAACGCCGGCATTCAGCATGTGGCGCGCATCGAAAACTTTCCGGTGGAACGCTGGGACGCCATCATCGCCATCAACATGAGCAGCGCCTTCCACGCCACACGCCTGGCACTGCCCGCCATGCAGGCCAAAAACTGGGGCCGCATCATCAACGTGGCATCCATCCACGGCCTGGTCGGCTCGGCTGAAAAATCTGCCTATGTCGCCGCCAAACACGGCGTAGTAGGCCTGACCAAGGTGACTGCGCTGGAAAACGCCACCACCGGCGTCACCTGCAACGCCATCTGCCCCGGCTGGGTGCTGACACCTTTGGTGCAAAAACAGGTGGATGCCAAGGCCGCTGCACAGGGCATCACCAATGAAGCCGCAACCAAGTTGCTGCTGGGTGAAAAAGAACCGTCGATGCAGTTCACCACACCTGAAGAGCTGGGCGCCCTGGCGGTGTTCTTCTGCTCACCGGCCGGCAACAACGTGCGTGGCGTGGCCTGGAATATGGATGGCGGCTGGACAGCCCAATAGAAACTACGGGTGAATTGGCAGCCAGAGCGTGACGACAGTGCCTGACCCCAGGCCACTGGTGAGCTCTAGCTCACCGCCGTGCAGCCCTATGATTTCTTTCACGATACTCATCCCCAACCCGGTGCCGGGTACCTTGCCAGAGGCATCCGCCCGGTAAAACCGTTCGCCAACCCTCTGCGACTGTGCCGACGTTAACCCAATGCCCTGATCGGCAATGCGAATGGCCACCATAGAGCGGCTGGTCCGAACCGTCACTTCCATGGTGAGGCAAACATCCCCGCCCTGTGGCGAGTACTTGTAGGCGTTGGAAAGCACATTCAGCAGGGCTTGCTGCAGCTTTTTGGTGTCACCAAACACCTCCATGGGTGCACCAACCAGCAGGACCCTGGGCGCGGACCGCTCCTCAGGCAGCTTGAATCCTCGCACCACGGCATCCACCAAGGTTGGCACCGACACCGCATCAAACACAAAGTCTTTACCCCGACGTGCCTCAATCCGAGCCAAGTCCAGCAGCTCGTTCAAGATAGACGCCATCAGCTCTGACTGTCTGAAAATAATGCCTGTGAATTCCTTGCGGTTGTCTTCATCCAGTTCTTGTGTGAGCAAGACTTCGGCAAACCCGTAAATGCTGGCCATGGGTGTTCGCAACTCATGTGCTGCAGTGGACAAGAAATCACTTTTCATCTGGTCCACTTCGGTTTCGTGGGTCACGTCCCGGAAGTAGAGAATTTGAGACACGGCACCCGAGGAGCTCAATCGCAAGCCTACTTCCACCACGCGGTGGCCTGGCACGGACAGTTCGATCAATTCACGCTCAACGCTGCGGCCCGCAGCAGCGTCCTCACGCAGGCGTTGCACACCCCGGAATCGTCCGGTCGGCAAGCACTGTTGCGAAAGCAGTTCAGAGAATGCCTCTTCTGTGACGCCGTTGAGCGCTGCCGCATCAATCATCGTCATGCTGGCAAATGCCGGACTGGCGTAATTGACCCGCATCTCCGAATCGAAGGATACAAACCCGTCAGGGCTCAATTGAAAAATAGCATTCAACAATTCGGTGCGAACGCCTAGCGCCAGCTCGTTGGCTTTTCGTTCGCTAATGTCCGTGAAGCTGCCCACCATGCGCACAGGCGCACCTGCCGCGTCACGCTCCACCACATCCCCCCGGTCCAGCACCCAAACCACTTGGCCGTTGTTAAGGCGCATGCGGTGTTCACTGCGGTAGACACCCTCACCACGCATACACTTTTGCAGTCGTTGCATGACGGCACCCTTGTCGTCCTCATGCAGCAGCGCTGAAAACAAGTCAAGCGGGTGCTCCATGTGCTGGCTGTCCAGCCCAGTGATTTCACACCAGCGGCTGTTGTGGGTCACGACGCCCGTGGCAATGTTCCAGTCCCATACGCCTTCTCCCGTGGCATCCAGCACATAGCGCAGGCGCCGCTCGCTTTCCTCCAGCCGGGTTTGCATACGCTTGAGCTCAGTCACGTCATTGGCGATGACCAGAATTTGTCTTTTACCCTCCCGGGTGATGAGCGGCTTTTTAATCGACTGGTAATAGGAAACCTCGCCAGTGGCCGCATTGGTTGACTCTTCCATCACCACCTGGGTTTCCGATTGCGACATGACCTCGCGCACGTTCTGCAGAAAGAACGCCACTTGCTCGGTATTCGGATTGAAGGCGCCATCGTCTTTACCGACCAACTCATCGGGGGTTGTCCCGTACAGATTGGCCAGCGCGCGGTTGCCAATAAGAAACTTGCCATCCCAGTCTTTCATCAGGATGATATTTGGGTTTTCATCAATGACCGTACGCAGCAACGTATTGGGATCAATGGCCGGGGTATTCGCGTTGTCGGTACTGCGTTTCATGGGCTCGATGTACTTGTAGGTGACGAAGAAAGTTGCTGGCTGTCACGGCAGGTGGGCCACCACAGGGTGACCGTGGTGCCTTGTCCGATCGCGCTCTCGATATCAATCTTGCCCCGATGCAGTGTCACAATTTCCTGCACGATGCTCATGCCCAGGCCAGTGCCCAGAAACTTACCGGAGCTGTCAGCCCGGTAAAACCGCTCAAACACGCGGGCCAACTGCGCCTGTGTCATACCAATACCGTGGTCCGTAACGCGAATACCAACCAGCGGTGCAGCAGCCAGACCCATCGCAGGCTCAAGCAATTCAATCTGCACCGCCCCCCCCGCGGGTGAGTACTTGTAGGCATTGGACAGCACGTTCAATATCGCCTGCTGTGCCTTCTTGTGGTCAGCCAGCATAAGCAGCTGCGCCCTTGTGGCCACCAGCGTTGGTGCCGAGCGCCCTGCCGGTGGTTTAAAGCCCTGCACTACCTGTTCCACCAGCGCCTGCACCGGTGTGGGTTCGAACACAAAATCCTTGCCCTTACGCGCTTCGATTCGGGCCAAATCGAGCAGCTCATTCAAAATCGATGCCATCAGTTCCGATTGCTTATGGATGATCGTCAGAAACTCCCGCTGCGTCTGCGTATCGAGCTCTTGGGTGAGCAACACTTCGGCAAACCCATAAATACTGGCCATGGGCGTACGCAACTCGTGTGCCGCCGTGGACAAAAATTCGCTC
>CAJASG010000321.1 GCA_903944555.1 uncultured beta proteobacterium | reverse complement strand
TGCTGTACTTGTGGGTCCGATAAATGCGTCACACCAAAGTGCTGAAGCACTTCGCGCAGAATCATTTTGTGCAGGTCGTCGATCAGAGTCCAGCCCAGCTCACCGGACATCACGCGTTGCATGGCTGGGTGATAGCCATCGCGCCACGCCAGCGTGAAGGCATCGCTGTCGACCTTGGGGCACATCTGATGGACTTCACTTGACACAGCGCTGTGCCAATCAACCACGGTGCCAAAGACATCGAACGCGAGAATGGTGGGTGGTTTCATATTGAGCAACTTTATACCCCACCCCTTCAAATCCAGCTTAAAGCATCAGGCGCTTTCAATTGCCGCTTGCGCAGCCGCTAGCCTGGCAATTGGCACCCGGTAGGGGGAGCAGCTCACATAGTCCAGCCCGGCGCGGTGGAAGAATGCTACCGAGGCTGGGTCGCCACCATGTTCACCACACACCCCCACTTCAATGTCCGGGCGCACGCTGCGGCCTTTTTCCACAGCCATCTGCACCAGCACGCCCACGCCTTTTTGGTCGATGGTACGGAACGGGTCATGTTCGTAGATGCCGCGCTTGACATAGTCGGGCAAGAATTTGCCGGCGTCGTCGCGTGAAAAGCCCAGCGTCATCTGGGTCAGGTCGTTGGTGCCAAACGAGAAGAACTCGGCCTGTTTGCCAATGCTGTCGGCAATCAGTGCGGCGCGCGGGGTCTCGATCATGGTGCCCAGCAGGTAGTCCAGGGTCTCGCCGCGTTCCGCAAACACCGTGGCCGCGGTGCGCCGAACAACCTCGGCCTGGGCGTTGAATTCACGCACTGTGCCCACCAGCGGCACCATGATTTCGGCTTTGACATGGATACCCAGCGTGCGCACATTGAGCGCGGCCTCCAGCACCGCGCGGGTTTGCATTTCGGTGATCTCGGGGTAGATGATGCCCAAGCGGCAACCCCGGTGGCCCATCATCGGGTTGAACTCGTGCAGTTCCTCCACCCGCATCTTGATTTTGCCCAGCGGCACTTTCATCTCGGCGGCCATGATGCGCTGGTTGGCATCGTCGTGGGGCAAAAATTCGTGCAGCGGTGGGTCCAGCAGACGGATGGTCACCGGCAAGTCGTGCATTTCGCGGAACAGTCCTTCGAAGTCACCGCGTTGCATAGGCAAGAGTTTGGCCAGCGCTTTGCGCCGCCCGGCTTCGTTGTCGGCCAGGATCATTTCACGCACCGCCAAAATGCGCTCGCCTTCAAAAAACATGTGCTCGGTGCGGCACAGGCCAATGCCGGTGGCACCAAAGCTGTGGGCCACTTTGGCGTCCGCGGGACTGTCCGCGTTGGCGCGGATTTCCAGGCGTTTGTACTTGTCACTCAGCGCCATGAGCGCGCCAAAGTCGCCGCTGAGTTCTGCATCTTTGGTGGCAATTTTGCCGACATAGACCTCGCCGCTGGAGCCGTTCAGCGAGATCCAGTCGCCTTCGTTGTAAACCACGTCGCCTACCTTCATGGTGCGGGCCTTCAGGTCCACATGCACGGCGCCCGCGCCGGATACGCAGCACTTGCCCATGCCCCGCGCCACCACCGCCGCGTGCGATGTCATGCCGCCGCGGGCGGTCAGAATGCCCTTGGCCACACTCATGCCGCGCAAGTCCTCGGGCGATGTTTCCTGGCGCACCAAAATCACGTCCTTGCCGGCCTTGAACCAGGTATCCGCCTCATCGGCAAAAAACACAATCTGGCCGGTCGCAGCGCCTGGCGATGCTGGCAGCCCCCGGGCAATGGCCTTGGCGGCCGCCAGCGCGTGGGGGTCAAAAATCGGGTGCAGCAGCTCGTTGAGCCGGTCTGGGCCCACGCGTAAGAGCGCGGTCTTCTCGTCGATCATGCCCTGTTGGAGCATTTCCATGGCAATGCGCACCATGGCGGAGCCCGTGCGTTTGCCGTTGCGGGTTTGCAGCATCCACAGCTTGCCCTCCTGGATGGTGAACTCCATGTCCTGCATGTCGCGGAAATGGTTCTCCAGTGTGGTCTCGGCGTGTAGCAACTCCTGGTAGATGCCGGGCATCAGTTCTTCCAGTGATGGGAAGTTGGTGCGGCGCTCGTCCTCGTTCACCAGCGCCAGTTCGGCCCAGCGGCGCGAGCCCACGAGCGACACCTGCTGGGGGGTGCGAATACCGGCCACCACGTCTTCCCCCTGCGCGTTGACCAAAAATTCACCATTGAACAGGTCTTCCCCCGTGCCGGCATCGCGCGAGAAGGCCACGCCTGTGGCGCTGCTGTCGCCCAGGTTGCCAAACACCATCGCCTGCACGTTGACGGCGGTGCCCCATGAGGCGGGAATGTCATTGAGCTCGCGGTAGACGCAGGCACGTTCGTTGTTCCAACTCTCAAACACGGCCCACACAGCGCCCCACAACTGCTCCCATGGGTCGGTGGGAAAGTCGCGCCCAATGCGCGCCCGGATCAAGGACTTGAAGCGCTGCACCAACTCCTTCAGGTCTTCGGTGTCGAGCTCCGTGTCGAGCTTCACACCCTTTTTGTCTTTCACCATATCGATGATGACCTCGAACGGGTCGTGGTCCTCCTTGGAGACCGGTTTCAGTCCCATCACCACGTCGCCATACATCTGCACGAAACGGCGGTACGAGTCCCAGGCGAAGCGCGCGTTGTTGGACTTGCGGGCCAGTCCGACCACGGCTTCGTCGTTCAGACCCAGATTCAAAATGGTGTCCATCATGCCGGGCATGGAGGCCCGCGCGCCGGAGCGTACCGAAAGCAACAGCGGGTCGTCAGCGTTGCCAAACTGTTTGCCCATCTCGGCTTCCACGAACTTCACGCCAGCCAGAACTTCACCCACGATCAGCTGGTACACCGCGTCGCGGCCTGTCGCGGTAAATGCCGTGCAGGCCTGGGTGCTGATGGTGAAGCCCGAGGGTACGGTGATGCCCAGGCGGCACATCTCGGCCAAATTGGCCCCCTTGCCACCCAGCAGATTTTTCATGGCGGCAGCGCCCTCCGTGCGATTGCTGCCAAAAACGTAGACATATTTCACAGGAGAGTTCATAGGTGTTGAAGGGTTAGTAAAAAACACAAACCCAAACCAGACACCGGTTCCGGAAAGGGCACAAAACTAAGGCGGACCACCTTTGCAGTCTAGTCAGCCCCGGCACTTCCATCGGTCTATTTCGGCATCAATTGACCATTGTCAATATGGGCGAACAGCCTGTGGCGGGAATAGGGTTTTCACGCTGACGCGGGGTGCGATACTTGCTTGAGCGCGGTCGAGTCTTCTATCCGTTTCACTTTGGTTCTACGATGGTTTATGTCCCAACACTCCCATAGTTCCCCGTCCCATCAGCAATGGCTTGGCGAGACCGATGTCTGGCTGTTGGCGCATGGTCGCCATCTGCGTCCTTGGGAAAAGCTTGGCGCGCACCCTTGCTCCTTGGGTGGCGTGCAGGGGACTGCATTTGCGGTGTGGGCGCCCAATGCAAAAGGCGTCGCCGTTGTTGGGAGTTTCAACCATTGGGATGCCCAGGTGCATGCCATGCATCTGCGCCAGGAGTGCGGGACCTGGGAGCTTTTCATTCCCTCGGTTAGCCCGGGTGCCTTGTACAAATTTGCGGTGCAGGGGGTCGATGGCGACCTGGTTTTCAAGATTGACCCGTACGCTTTGTGTACCGAGCCTGGCGATGGCCACGCATGCATCGTCATGGCATTGCCAGAGCCTGTGGTGCGGCCGGCCGGGCAGCGCGCGCAGGCCAATGCCCTGAATGCGCCCATGTCCATTTACGAGGTGCATGCTGGATCGTGGCGCCGACCCGACGGGCACCTGCCGGACTGGGACTACCTGGCCCAAACCCTGGTGCCCTATGTCGTGGATATGGGCTTCACCCACATGGAACTGATGCCGGTCAATGAGCATCCGTTTTATGGCTCGTGGGGGTACCAGCCCACCGGCTTGTACGCACCGGCGGCACGTTACGGCTCACCACAGGCGTTTCGCGCATTCATTGCCACGGCGCACGCGGCAGGTTTGCAGGTGTTGCTGGATTGGGTGCCAGCCCATTTCCCGGCGGATGCGCATGCGCTGGCCCGCTTCGATGGCACCGCGTTGTTTGAGCATGCGGACCCGCGCGAAGGCTTTCACCGTGACTGGAACACGCTGATCTACAACTACAGCCGCGAAGAGGTGCGCAACTTTCTGGTGGGTAACGCCTTGTTCTGGATTGAGCGCTACGGCGTGGATGGCTTGCGGGTGGATGCAGTGGCCTCCATGCTGTACCGCGACTACAGCCGCCCCGAGGGCGAGTGGATTCCCAACCGCGACGGCGGGCGTGAGAACTTCGAGGCGATCGGATTTTTGCGCGAGGTCAACGAGGTCCTTGGCCTGCACGCTCCCGGCGCGATTGCGGTGGCGGAAGAGTCGACCTCCTACTCCGGTGTCACGGCACCACCCTGGTCTGGCGGGCTGGGTTTTCACTACAAGTGGAACCTGGGCTGGATGCATGACACCCTGGACTATTTCGCACTGGACCCGGTGCACCGGATGCACCACCATGACCGCATCAGCTTTGCCATGATGTACGCCTACAGCGAGCACTTCGTGTTGGCACTGTCCCATGATGAGGTGGTGCATGGCAAGGGTTCGCTCTACACAAAAATGTGGGGCGACGCCTGGCAAAAAATGGCGAACCTGCGTGCGCTGTACGCACTGATGTACGCCCATCCGGGCCGAAAGCTGTTGTTCATGGGCAGTGAACTGGCGCAGGTGCGGGAGTGGAATCACGACGCGGAGCTCGATTGGGGCCTGTTGCAAGACGCTGGCCACGCGGGCATCCAGCGTCTGGTGCGCGACCTCAATCACCTGTACCGGGGCAATGCGGCACTGTACGCCCGCGATGACGAGTCCGGTGGATTTGAGTGGATCGATGTGAGCGACCGTGCACAGTCTGTGTTCAGCTTTGTGCGGCGGGCAAAAGACCCTGCACAGTGCATCGTTGTGGTGTGCAACATGACCCCCGTCGTTCGGCACGGTTTCCGTTTAGGGGTGCCGCACGCGGGCGTATGGACGGAATTGCTGAACACCGATTCATCCCATTACGGTGGCAGCGACATGGGCAACTGCGGGGCGGTCGTGGCACAGCCGATACCCAGCCATGGGCATGCCCATTCCGTGGTGCTCAACCTGCCGCCCCTGGGGGTTCTGTGGTTCACGCCCAAAGCCCCATGCTGAGTTCTTCCGGTGCTCTTGCGCCGGTGCGCCGGTGCGCGGTGGGGCAGCCGTGGCCCATGGGTGCGGACTGCGTCATCCAAGGGGGGTGCGAAGGGGTGAACTTTGCCGTCTATTCGCGCCACGCCGAGCGCATGGAGTTGTGCCTGTATGACCCTTTGGGTGTGCATGAAATAGCGCGCTACGACTTGAACGCCAGTGCCGAAGGCACTTGGCACGGTTTTGTCGCGGGGCTGGGTGCTGGCCAACTCTATGGCTACCGCGCCTATGGACCCTATGCGCCGCCACGCGGACAACGCTTCAACCCCGCCAAGCTGCTGGTGGATCCGTTCGCTCGCTCGGTGTTGGGCGACATGCAGCAACTTGCCTGGGAGTTCGATTACCAAGGCGATACCCCGGGTGCAATTCCAGACACCACGGACAATGCCGCACGCATTCCAAAATCCCAAGTCCTCAACCGGGCGCAGGAGTTGCGTGCGGGTGCCGCCATCGCCCCCCGCCCGTGCACACCCTGGGCGCGCACTGTGCTGTACGAGGCGCATGTCAAAGGCCTGACCCAATGCCATCCGGCGGTGCCCGAGTCACTGCGTGGCAGCTATGCCGGCGTGGTCAGCCCAGCCATGCTGGTGCACTACCAGAGCCTGGGTATCACGACGCTGTGCCTGTTGCCCGTTCACCTGCACCTGACTGAGGCCCACTTGCTCAGAAAAGGGCTGACCAACTACTGGGGCTACAACACATTGGGCTACTTCATTCCGGAGCCCCGCTATGCCAGCGGCGAAACTCCGGATGCGCGCACCGAGTTCCGCCACATGGTGGATCAGCTCCACCTCCACGGTCTGGAAGTGGTGCTGGACGTGGTGTTCAACCACAGCGCCGAGGGTGACACCTTGGGACCCACCCTGAGCTGGCGCGGGCTGGACAATGCCAGTTGGTATAGGCTGGATGACCATGGGCAATACCGCAATGACAGTGGCTGTGGCAACAGCCTCGACCTAGCACAGCCGTGTGCGGTTCAACTGGTCATGGACAGCCTGCGGTGGTGGGTGCAGGCCTTTGGCGTAGATGGTTTCCGCTTTGATTTGGCCACCGCATTGGGCCGTGACCCGGTCTTGAACCAAGACTTCCACCCCCTGTCCGGCCTGTTGACGGCCATAGGGCAAGACCCGGTGCTGGCAGGAGTGAAATTGATCGCTGAGCCCTGGGACCTGGGCCCCAATGGCTATCAGTTGGGCCATTTCCCTGTTGGTTGGGCCGAGTGGAATGACCGCTTTCGCGACTCGGCACGTGCCTTCTGGTTGGGGTTTGAAGGCCCGCGCGGCGAGTTTGCGCGGCGACTCACCGGCTCCAGTGATGTGTTCAAGGCCAGTGGGCGCAGCCCCTTGTCCGGCATTAACCTGATCACGGCCCATGATGGCATGACGCTGGCCGACCTGACCGCCTACCAGCACAAACACAATGCGGCCAACCAGGAAGGTAATCGCGATGGACATAACCACAACCTGAGCGCCAATGGCGGGGTAGAAGGGCCGACATCCATGGCGCCCGTGTTGGCACAGCGTGGGCGCTGGCGCCGCGCATTGCTGAGCACATTGCTGTGCGGCCAAGGCGTTCCGCAATTGCTAGCGGGCGATGAGTTTGGACAGACCCAGCAGGGCAACAACAATGCCTATTGCCAGGACAACCCGATCAGTTGGCTGCATTGGAAAGATGCCGACCAGACGCAAGTCGATTTTGTGGCGGCGTTGATTGCGCTGCGTCAAAACCATGCAGCCTTGCGCCACACGCAGTGGTTTTCGGGCGAGGAAGACATCGCCTGGAGAAACCTCGACGGCAGCACGATGACAGACGACGATTGGGCGGACAACCGGCAACAGAGCATCGTTTGTCTGATCCAGTCGGCGGAGGAGAATGGGACATCCCATGAGCGGTGGCTGCTGGTGTTTAACCCGTCAAGCCATGTGCTGACCTGTGTGTTGCCCACGGGCCCATGGCTGCCGGTACTGGACAGTGCGGCTGCCGTAGTTCGAAACGCAAGCCAGTGGCCGCTGCTGCAGCCCTGTGTGGGGACGGTCACTGTGCCGGCACAGGCCGTGTTGGGATGGGTTCAGCCATGAGTCACGTACCTTCGAATATTCTGTCGCAGCGCATGGGCGGGGTCTTGTTGCACATCACGTCGCTACCCGGCCCCAATGGTTCTGGGGATATGGGCGCCAACGCCTACCATTTTGTGGACTGGCTGGCGTCTGCCGGTCAGCGCTTGTGGCAAATTCTGCCCTTGTCACCGGTCGGGTCCGGCAATTCGCCGTACCACAGCGCGTCCAGTTTCGCGGGCAACCCTTTGTTGGTGGACCTGGATGAATTGGTTCAGTGCGGCTGGCTGTTGGCCCAGCCCCAGCCGGACTTTGCCACAGAGTACTGCGATTTTGACCGGGTGGCCCCCTACCGCATGGCGCGTTTGCAGGCGGCATGGCAGGGGTTTTTGCAAGTGGCTTCGGCGTCGGAGCAGACGGAGTTCTCGCTGTTTTGTACGCTGCAGGCGCATTGGCTGGAGGACTACGCGTTCTTCATGGCGCTGGAGTCGGAGTACGGCAAGTCATGGACGCAATGGCCGGAACCCCTGCGACGCCGTGATGGCCCTGCACTGGCGCACTTTGGCCGGGATATGGCGGACGCCTTGGGATTCTTCCGCTTTGTGCAGTGGCGGTTTCACCTGCAATGGCAGAGGCTATTGGCCTATGCCCACTCACGCGGTATTTCCATCATTGGGGATGCGCCCATTTTTGTGGCGCACCACAGTGCCGACGTGTGGGCTGGCGCCGCCCTGTACCAGCTGGATGAGTCCGATCAGCCCACGGTGGTGGCGGGTGTCCCGCCGGATTATTTCAGCAGTACCGGCCAGCGTTGGGGCAATCCCCTGTACCGCTGGGAGGTGATGCAAAGCACCGGCTTTGCCTGGTGGAAAGCCCGGCTTGGCCACCTGCTTGGGATGGTGGATGTGGTCCGTTTGGACCATTTTCGGGGATTTGAGTCGTACTGGGAAATACCGTCCCACGAGCCCACCGCCATTGCAGGGTGTTGGAAAAAAGGCCCTGGAAAGGTCTTGTTCGATGCCTTGGCCGCCGATGTGAATGGGGCGCGTGGCCGCGTGCCTTTGCCGATCATTGCCGAAGATCTGGGGCTCATCACCGAAGAGGTTACTGCGTTGCGCCGGGCGTGCGGCTTCCCGGGGATGCGCGTGTTGCAGTTCGCTTTTGGCGACACGCCGGACAATCCCTACTTGCCGCACAACTATGACGCACTGACCGTGGCCTACACCGGAACGCACGACAACGACACCTCCGTGGGGTGGTGGCAAAAGGCCAGCGCAAGCGAGCGGCGCGCCGCGCGCAACTACCTGGGGCCGCAGGCCGACACCGAGATCCACTGGGCCATGATGCGGGCACTGTCGCAGTCGCTGGCCAATACGGTGATATTCCCGTTTCAGGATGTGCTGGGGCTGGACAGTGCGCACCGCATGAACACGCCCGGGTTGGCGCAAGGCTGCTGGCAATGGCGTTTTGACTGGGGCCAGGTGCAAAGCGAGCCCGCACAGCGCTTGGCCGACATGACCGGCGCGCATGGACGCAACGTGTTCAGCGCGCAGTTCGGGACGCCATCGGTCTGAATCTGTTGGATCTTTAAACCGTTATCAGAAGGGTATTTCTTATGCAAGATGGTGCGCATCACCGCCCGGTCCGCCGGACGATTGCCTTGGTGCTGGCCGGCGGCCGTGGTTCACGCCTGCACGCGCTCACCGAGAACTGCGCCAAGCCTGCGGTGCACTTTGGGGGCAAGTTTCGGATCATCGACTTCGTGTTGTCCAACTGTGTGAACTCGGGCCTGCACCGCATCGGCGTGTTGACCCAGTACAAATCGCACAGTTTGCTGCGCCATGTGCAGCATGGGTGGTCGTTCCTGCGCAACGAGGTCAATGAGTTCATTGACCTGCTGCCCGCACAGCAGCGCATTGACGAAGAGTCCTGGTACCGGGGTACCGCCGATGCGGTTTTCCAAAACCTGGACATCTTGCGTGAGCATGACCCCCAGTACATTTTGATTTTGGCCGGGGACCATGTGTACAAAATGAACTACGCCAACCTGATTGACGACCATGTGGCGCAGGGCGCGCCGTGCACCGTGGCGTGCATAGAAGTGCCTGTCGAAGATGCGGGCGCCTTTGGTGTCATGACCGCAGACGCCAATCGCCGCATTACCCGCTTTGAAGAAAAGCCGGCGCACCCGCAAGGTATGCCCGGTAGGCCCGGCATGGCGTTGGCCAGCATGGGGGTGTATGTATTCAATGCCCAATACCTGTTTGACGCGCTCACCAACGATCTTCTGAACCCGTCCTCGACCCACGATTTCGGCAAGGACCTGATCCCTGCCATGGTCTCGCGCGGCGAGGCGTTGGCACACCCGTTCGAAATGTCGTGTGTGCGCACCAACGACGAGGCGCCGTCCTACTGGCGCGACGTGGGGACGATTGACGCCTACTGGGCCAGCAACATGGACTTGACCGCTATCACCCCGGAGTTGGACCTGTACGACCGCGACTGGCCAATCTGGACCTATCAGCCCACGGTGCCGCCTGCCAAGTTCGTCTTTGATGACGATGGACGCCGTGGCATGGCTGTGGACTCCCTGGTGGCGGGCGGGTGCATTGTGTCGGGTGCGGCGGTGCGGCGCTCGGTGCTTTTTACCCGGGTTCAGGTGCACTCGTACGCCAGCGTTGAGGGCGCTGTGGTTTTGCCCGAGGCAGACATCGGGCGGCACTGCCGCTTGCGTAAAGTGGTCATCGACGAAGGTTGTCACATTCCTGCCGGCATGACGATAGGCTATGACGCCAAAGAGGACGCACGGCGGTTTTACCGCAGTCCGGAAGGTGTTGTTCTGGTCACAATAGCCATGCTGAAGGCACTGGAGGACTCCAAGGAATGAGAATCTTGTATGTGTGCTCCGAGCTGTATCCGTTTCTCAAGACGGGCGGCTTGGCCGATGTGAGCGCAGGGCTGCCGCCGGCGCTGAAGGCCGCGGGCTGCGATGTGCGTTTGCTGCTGCCGGCATTTCCAGCCCTTGCGCACCCGGCGCTCACACAGCGGTGGGTTGCCGCCTTGCCGGGCGGGCCCACGCCCTGGGGTACTGCGGCCCCGGCGTTGCCCGCTGTAGAGATCGCACTGGCATCATTGCCCGATCTGGATGTTGCGGTGTATTTGCTGCGCGCCCCCACCTTGTATGACCGGCCAGGCAATCCGTACCTGGATGCGGATGGCAAAGACTGGGGCGACAACGCACAACGTTTTGCCGCACTGGGTTGGGCGGGTGCCACCCTGGGGCAGGGACTCGACCCCGACTGGGTGCCCGACGTCGTGCATTGCCACGACTGGCACGCCGGCCTGGTGCCCGCCTACCTGCGGGCCTTTGCCGACGCCGGTCAACCCACGCCGGCAACGGTCTTTAGCATCCACAACCTGGCCTACCAGGGCTTGTTCCCCCGTGGGGTGTTTCACCAGTTGGGCCTGCCCGAGCATTTTTTTGGTATCGATGGGCTGGAGTTTTTTGACCAGGTCTCGTTCATGAAAGCGGGAATCCAGTTTGCTGAGCGCATCACAACGGTCAGTCCGACCTATGCCCGGGAGATTTTGTCGGAGCCCCAGGGCTGCGGGCTGGATGGTTTGCTGCGCGAACGTGCCCACCGGGTCTCGGGCATTCTCAATGGCGTGGACCCCCTGGTTTGGGACCCTTCCGGCGATGCCTTGTTGCCCATGACCTATGACGCCGACTCCTTGCAAAACAAGGCGGTGGCCAAGCGTGCCCTGCAATTGGCCTACGGGCTGGAGCCCCGCGCCGACGCCTT
This sequence comes from uncultured beta proteobacterium, assembly GCA_903944555.1. Classification (GTDB taxonomy): domain Bacteria; phylum Pseudomonadota; class Gammaproteobacteria; order Burkholderiales; family Burkholderiaceae_C; genus Allorhodoferax. Next base: position 1,088 of record CAJASG010000321.1, on the reverse strand, counting down.
GGTGTTTGGTGTGGTGAGCCGACTGACCACCCAAAAGGGCTTGCATTTGTTGCCCCAGGTCTTGGACGAGCTGGTGCAGCGCGGAGGGCAGCTTGCGCTGCTCGGTCAGGGCAGTGCCTGTTTGGAGGAAGCCTTGGTTGCAGCGACCCGGCAATATCCCGGGCAAGTGGGAGTACGCATTGGCTACGATGAGACCACGGCCCACAGGGTGGTCGCCGGGTCCGATGTGATTCTGGTGCCCTCCGAGTTCGAGCCCTGTGGCCTGACCCAGTTGTATGGGCTGCGCTACGGCACCTTGCCGCTGGTTCGCCGGGTCGGGGGCCTGGCCGATACCGTGGTCGATTGCACGCCAGAAAATTTGCAGGCAGGCACCGCGACCGGATTTGTGTTTGAGCACCTCAGCGCCCACGATTTGCGTAACGCGTTGCAGCGGGCCTTTGACCTATCGCAACGCCCCGGGGATTGGCGCGCAGTGCAATGTACCGGGATGGCGCTGCGGTTTGATTGGGCCACTGCGGCGCAAAACTACCTGGCCTTGTACTGCTTGCTCCGACCGTGTGCTTTAACCGAGATTGGCAAATAAAGGGAACCCTCCACATGCCTAGCAGCCCCATATTCCAGTTTGACAAACCCACCAACAGCGTGGAGGCCTTGCGCCGCGCCATCTCCAACCGGCTGGTCTACCAGGTCGGCAAAGACCTGCGTTCGGCCACGCAACGCGATTGGCTGTTTGCCGTCTTTCATGCGGTGCGCGACCGCATCATGGACACCTGGCGCGAAACGCTGGCCCAAGCCGAGGACCGGGATGCCAAGCGCGTGTACTACCTGTCCATGGAGTTTTTGACGGGACGGGCACTCACCAACGCCATGCTGGCCACAGAGATCTATGAGCCCATCAAACAGGCCTGTTCGCTCTTGGGCGCAGACTTCGACGCCTTGATTGACCTGGAGCCCGATGCGGGCCTGGGCAATGGCGGCTTGGGTCGGTTGGCGGCGTGTTTCCTGGACTCTCTGGCTTCCCTGGGGCTGCCGGGCATGGGGTATGGAATCCGCTACGAGTTCGGCATCTTCGACCAGCTGATCCGCGA
>CAJASG010000320.1 GCA_903944555.1 uncultured beta proteobacterium | reverse complement strand
CGGTCACCGGACCACCCACCCGCATTTTTGGAATCGCGATACGTAACCGTTTGCCATCAAGCAGCCCCCATCTTCATTTCCGCTGAAATTCAAAGGGATACTAGTTTGGACTTACCCAAGGCTCATAGACAAAAATCAACGCTTGCGTGATACCCAGCAAAGTACCGATACAGCACACGCGATTTCCGATGACACCCGTTTTTCAGGTGCTTATCTGTAGTTTCGGATTGCGCCGGACTGCTCCAATACCTATCCAACAGCCCTCCACTTTTGCTCGCATCTGTCGATACAGCATCATCCACATCGGTTCACAGGGAGTTTGGAATGGATTCCAAGTCAAATATGCTTTTATCACCCAGAGAACTGGCCCAGCGTTGGGACAGGTCCGAAACGGCCATCCGTCTGTCCGCTGCAGTCGGCGTGGGGCCACGCTTCATTAAGGTGGACGGAAGAATCATGTACGCCATGGATGAGATTCAGCAGTACGAACGGGCATGTCTGTTTTTTGATCCCGCAGAGGTGGCACTGCAAACCGTGTGCTGACGGTCTTTGGCGGAGAGACGACCCCATCCGGCTTATTGTCAAACCTCAAACCTGCGTGAAGCAGGGCTTGCCACAATCACCTCCAGAACACGGACGTGTGAAAGGTGGCAACAATGGTAAAAATTCCCCTGCTATGCAGCGCGGCACTGGCCTCGGCGCTGTTGCTGGCCGGATGCGCCGTGGAAATACAAAACACGCAACCCGCCCGCGAGCTCGCACGACTCTCGGCCCCCCCCGCTTCGGTCTACATCGGCTGGCGCGTCTTTCAGGAGCGGTGCGCACGCTGCCATGGGGATGCCGCGACTGGCGGGCCGGGCGGGCCCGGTCTGCTGCCCATCGTGCGTGACATGGGCCCGCGCCGGTTTACGGGCTTGGTGCTCAATCGCTACGACTGGAATCTTCCGCCGGACCAGGCCAGCCGCGAGAGCGCCGCACAAAAGGCCCTGATCGAAGACATTTTGCAGCGCAAGGAAGACGCGTTCATCATGCCCGCGTGGCAGAGTGAACCCCGTGTCAACGCCCACATCACCGATCTCTACGCCTATCTCGCGGCGCGTGCCGAAGGATCACAAGGCCCGGGGCGCCCGGAGCAGTAACATCTTCGAACACGGCACGAACGGCTGATGGACTCGCCTCCTGCTGACGTGACCTAAAAACCACGAAACACAGGAGTAAAACCATGAAGCCCACGTACCAACCCAACGCACAACTGGACCTCAGCTTTACCCGCATTGTTGATGTGCCCAAAGCGCTGATCTGGCGGGCGTGGACGGAGCCAGCGCTGCTGAAGCCCTGGTTTTGTCCGCTGCCCTGGAAAACCATTGATTGTGAAATTGACTTGCGCCCCGGTGGCATCTTTCGCACCACCATGCAGTCGCCAGAAGGCAAGGAGTTTCCCGGCACTGGCTGCTACCTGGAGCTAATCCCCAACGAAAAACTGGTCTGGACCAACGCCCTGTCGCCGGGCTACAGGCCCAGCCTGGTGACCGAGACCTGCGGCTCCGAAGACACGGGTTTCCTGTTTACCGCGATGATCGAATTGGCGGACCATGCCGGAGGCACCCGCTACAGCGCCACAGTCCTCCACGCAGACGTTGCCGGATGCAAGACGCACGCGGCAATGGGTTTTGAAAGCGGCTGGGGCACCGCGCTCGATCAACTGGTGGCGATGGTCAAGAAAGGAATTTGACCGGGTGCGGTCGATCTGGGAGGTCTGGCCTTGGCGCCTTCATGCATTGCTACTAATTTTATAGCTGTCTGCGCAAATTCCACGGGGGGCGCGCTCAAGTTGAGGTGCAACACAAGGTAGTCTATTGCAGGATAGGAGTCGGATCTTCAAGTTTGGCTAGCCACCCACGGTAGACCT
>CAJASG010000319.1 GCA_903944555.1 uncultured beta proteobacterium | reverse complement strand
TGTGCCTCAATAGCCCGCCGCTGTACCTGGACGCCGCCCAGGGTCTGTGCGGCCCAGTGCTGGCCGAGGGCATTGCGCCTGCGCAACTGGAGGTGCTGCTCAAAGCGCCGCCACTCAAACCCGCCGCGCTGAAGAAACACCAGGTCGAGCTGATGCAACGCCTGGGCAAAGTGCCGATGCCTCCCGTGCTGGAGGACCTCACCACGCTGAAGGGCATTGCCCCCATTGCGCGGCTGCACCTGGCACCCGCAACGCCAGAAGACCTGCCCTTTGTCGGCCTGATCGAAGCCACCCTGCGCTTTGACTATGCTGGCCACCTTGGCTGGTGGGCCGGGCAAGGCACCTCGGTGCTGATCGACAACGCGCAAGGGCGCTTTTTACTGCACCGCGACGCCGAAGCCGAGTTCGACGCCATGGGCCAGTTGTTTGATTTGGGCATGCGCGCTGGCGATGGCGGCCTGTTTGGCATTCCCGGCGACCAATCGCAACAAGTCTGGCTGCACTGGGCCGACAACGATTTTTCCGTGCTGCGCGACGCTGGGTTCGCACTCACACTGGACCCGGCCCTGCACCGCTGGATCACCCATGCCGATGCGCTGGATGTGCAGCTGCACCCCCAACGCGGGGCAGGCCAGGGTGACGGCACGGACGGTGACGAGGGCGTGGAGGCGGCCACCTCGCCGTGGTTTGACCTGTCCTTGGGGATGGAAATCAACGGCCAGCGCCACAACATCCTGCCCCTGCTGCCGCAGCTGATTGCGGCAGCGGCCAACAGCCCAATCAACGCGGAGACGGGCCAGCCCGAGAACCCGCCGTTTGTTTACCTGCCCAATGTGCAGGGTGGCTTTATTCGTCTGCCCACTGAGGCACTGAAGCCCTGGATGGCCGCGCTGCTGGATCTGGTGGGCGACCGCGCCCATGACTTTTCTGGCGACAGCCTCAAGCTCTCGCGTCTGGACGCCATGCGCACCACCGCCGCTTTAGGTGAAGGCGTGGCGTGGGAAGGCGCACAGCAGCTGCGGGAGATGGTGCAACGCCTGAGCGGCCAAACCGAGCTGCCGGTGGTGCCCGTACCTTCCAGCGTGCAGGCCACCCTGCGCCCCTATCAGCAACAGGGCCTGAACTGGTTGCAGTTTCTACGCGAATATGGCTTGGGCGGCATTTTGGCCGACGACATGGGCCTGGGTAAAACCCTGCAAACCCTGGCCCACATCCAGGTGGAAAAAGACGCCGGACGCCTGACCCACCCGGCCCTGATCATTGCGCCTGTCAGCCTGATGGGCAACTGGCGGCGCGAGGCCGAGCGCTTTTGCCCGACCCTGCGCTGTCTGGTGATCCATGGCAAGGACCGGCATGAAGTGGCCAACTCCATGGCCGAGTTTGATATCGTGATTGCGCCCTACTCCCTGTTGCAGCGCGACAAGGAGCGCTGGTTGGAGGCGCAGTGGCACATCGTGGTGCTGGACGAAGCGCAAAACATCAAAAACGCCAGCACCCACGCCGCGCAGGTGGTGGGCCAGCTGCAAACCCGCCACCGCCTGTGCCTGTCGGGCACGCCGATGGAAAACCACCTGGGCGAAATCTGGAGCCTGTTCCACTTTTTGATGCCCGGTTTTCTGGGCAGCCAAAAGCGCTTTACCGAGGTGTTTCGCACGCCGATTGAAAAACTGGGCGACCCCGAGCGGCTGACCCAGCTGCGGGCCCGCATCACGCCCTTCATGCTGCGCCGCACCAAGGCGCTGGTGGCAACCGAGCTGCCGCCCAAGGTGGAAACGGTGACCCGCGTGGAGCTGTCGGGCAAACAGGCCGACTTGTACGAAACCATTCGTTTGGGGATGGAAAAAACGGTGCGCGAGGCGCTCAACAGCAAAGGCCTGGCCAAGTCGCAAATCACGATTCTGGACGCGCTGCTCAAACTGCGCCAGGTGTGCTGCGACCCGCATTTGCTTAAATTACCCGCCGCGCAAAAGGTCAAGACCTCGGCCAAGCTGGAACAGCTGATGGAGATGCTGCCCGAGATGGTGGCGGAAGGGCGGCGCATCTTGCTGTTCTCGCAATTCACCACCATGCTGACGCTGATTGAGGCAGAGCTGAAATCACGCGGCATCCCGTGGGTCAAGCTCACCGGGGCCAGCCAGAACCGCGATGCGTTGATCGAACCGTTCACCAGCGGCCAGGTGCCGATTTTTCTCATCAGCCA
>CAJASG010000318.1 GCA_903944555.1 uncultured beta proteobacterium | reverse complement strand
CCGGGGTACCACTTGCCCTGACCAAAGTGCAAAAAGCCACCTTCCCCGTATTCTTTGCGCAGCTTATGCACCAATTCGGTGGCAAAACCCCGTTTGGTCGGGCCCAGTGCGTCAATGTTCCATTCTGGTGCGTCGCGGTCGTCTACCGCGACAAAGGTGGGCTCGCCGCCAATGGTCAGGCGCACGTCCCCAGCCACCAGTTCCTTGTCCACAGCCTCGCCCAGCGTCATGACGTCGGCCCATTGCTCAGCGGTGTAGGGCTTGGTGACGCGGGGTGACTCGTAAATGCGGGTCACCGCCATGTGGTGCTCAAACTCCACCTCGCACTTGTCCATGCCGCCTTCAATGGGTGCGGCGCCGGACGGCTGTGGCGTGCACGCCAGCGGAATGTGGCCTTCACCGGCCAACAGGCCCGAGGTGGCGTCCAGTCCGACCCAGCCTGCGCCAGGCAAATACACCTCGCACCATGCGTGCAGGTCGGTGAAGTCGACCTCGGTTCCGCTGGGGCCGTCCAGGCTTTTGACGTCGGGTTTGAGTTGGATGAGGTAGCCGGACACAAAGCGCGCGGCCAAGCCGCAGTGGCGCAGCAGTTGCACCAAGAGCCACGCCGAGTCGCGGCAGGAGCCCGAGCCCAGTTTGAGCGTGTCGTCCGGGGTTTGCACGCCCGGCTCCATGCGAATGGTGTAGCTGATGGCGTGGTGAACGAGTTGGTTTACATCGACCAAAAAGTCAATGCTGCGGCGTTTTGTGCGGTCGATCCGGGCCAGGAAGGCGTTGATGCGCTTGGTTAGATGCTCGGCGGCCAGGTAGGGCGCCAGCTCTTGTTTGAGCAGGTTTTCGTATTTGAAGGGGAACTTCTCGGCGCTGGGCTCCAGGAAGAAGTCGAACGGGTTGTACACCGCCATCTCCACCACGAGGTCAACCGTGACCTTGAACTCACGGGTCTTCTTCTCAAAGACCAAACGTCCCTGGTAGTTGGCAAAAGGGTCTTGCTGCCAGTTGATGTAGTGGTCAACCGGGTCGATCTTGAGCGAGTACGAAATGATTTTGCTGCGGCAGTGCGGTGCTGGGCGCAAGCGGATCACCTGGGGGCCCAAATTAACCAGACGGTCGTATTTGTAGTGGGTAACGTGGTTCAGCGCTGCGTGGATGGACATAGACGGATCTCGGTTGTTCTACTGGAGGATAAAGCAAGTCCCGCGCCATACCGGAATATTGCAATGCCGGGTTAGCATGGCCGCATGCACATGGCGTTCACGCTTCCCACCGGCTTTGCCCGCACCGGCTTTGTGGCGCTGCTGTCATTCGTGCTGGGAACGGCGCTGCAGCTGCAACAGCCAGCGCTTTGGCACTGGGGGTTTTATGCATCATTTGTGCTTGTAGCCCCCGTACTGTATGCGCAGGCAGCTACTAAAAACATAGCATTTACATCCCGGGTTGGGGGAGTTGTGGTGGCCTTGGCACTGCTGGGGTTTGGCGCTACCGGCCTGCGCTCTACGGTGTATGCGCTGGAAACCCTGCCCGCAGCGCTGGAGGGGCGTGACGTGCGCATCACCGGTGTGGTGACCGACCTGCCGCAGCGCAACGAGTCGGGCTTGCGTTTCAGGCTGGCCGTGGAGACCGCCCAACTGGATGGTGCAGTGGTGGCGGTGCCGCCGCGCATCGACGTGGGCTGGTATGGCGGCGTCTACTCCACGGGTTCCGAGATGGTGGGCCTGCAGCGCCAGCCGGAAGACGTGCGCGCTGGGGAGCGCTGGCAGATGACACTGCGCCTCAAAGCCCCCCATGGCAGCCGCAACCCGCACGGCTTCGACTATGAACTGTGGTTGTGGGAGCAGGGCGTGCAGGCCACCGGCTATGTGCGGGCCGGGGCCAAAGACCCCGTGCCCCAGCGCTTGGAGCAAACCTGGCGCCACCCGGTGGCGTGGGCGCGCCAGATGCTGCGGGAGCGCATCTATGCCCGGGTGGCCGAGCGACAGTCGGCAGGCCTGATTGCGGCGCTGGTGGTGGGCGACCAAAGCGCGATTGACCGCGTGGACTGGGACGTGTTCCGCGCGACAGGCGTGAGTCATCTAGTCAGTATTTCAGGACTCCATATTACGATGTTTGCCTGGGGTGCGGCGTTGCTGGTGGGCTGGTTGTGGCGGCGCTCGATGCGCCTGTGCCTGGCCGTGCCGGCGCCCAGTGCTGCCTTGGTGGGCGGCGTGCTGCTGGCCACGGCCTATGCCGTGTTTTCCGGCTGGGGTGTGCCGGCGCAGCGCACCTGCCTGATGCTGGCGACGGTGGCGCTGCTGCGCCTGTCCGGCGCACGCTGGCCCTGGCCGCAGGTGTGGATGCTGGCCTGTGCGGTGGTCGTCGCCTTTGACCCCTGGGCCTTGTTGCAGCCCGGGTTCTGGCTGAGTTTTGTGGCGGTGGGGGTGCTGTTTGCTACAGATTCAGGAGCTGCTCGCGCACATTCCACGGGGGCCGCAGCCCGAATTGGTGCTATGTTTCGGGAGCAATGGGTGATGACGGTGG
>CAJASG010000317.1 GCA_903944555.1 uncultured beta proteobacterium | reverse complement strand
GGCGTTGTCCTTCTTCGCCAGGTGCCGGTTCCACATCCGTTTGTTTTTGCTCTCAGGGTCATGTTTTCGCACCACCACGCCGTGGGCTTCCACCTCGGCATTAATGGAGTCTTCCAGCGTGCCATTGAAGGCGTCCGACTGGTTCAAGCGCGAAGTCAGCGCGGCGTTGTCGGCTGCACTCAGGCCATTGGCAGCTACCCCAGCGGCTTCCACTGTGGGGGTGGCGGCATTGGGTAGTCCTGCGGCGCTGGTTGCGTCAGCGCCCACCACTGGCGGCGTTGCTGCTGGCGCTTTTGCTGGCGCTGCTGCTGTTTCGGGCTTGGTGCTTGGTGCTTGGTTTTTGACATTGGGCTTGTCCTTAGACGCCGGCGCTACTGCACCTGCATCAGCTCCACCGACCGGTGCAGCAGCTTGAGCCACGCCAGCGTCCGCCAGTCCTGCGCCGTGGGTTGCTGGGTTTCCGTCAGCACCAGGTCCAGATTCCACGCCTCCAGTGGGCTGATTGCGCGCATCTGCAGCGGGTGTTCCAGATACGGGTGGAGCTCCAGTAGCTTGGCCATGGTCTTCCTTTCGCACGACAAACCCATCAAACACAGGCACCACGGCCCAGCCGGCGCCTTCATGGTGCGCTTGCACGGTCGCAGCGGCAGCGGTGGCAAAGGGCGCTTGGTTCAGCGCCACCACGTCACCGTCGCGGGTGCCTTCGTACTGGTAGCCACCATCAGCCACCGCAAACGGGCTGTAGTTCAGCGGCATGTCCGGGTCTACTGGCTGTTGCGCAGTCTCGGCGCGGCGGGCCAGCTCGTCCAGGGCGGCGCGGGCGGCCGCTTTGTCGATCGCACTGTTCGGGTGGCCGTTGGGCGCGGTGTCACCGGACCAGTTTTGCGCCATCGCGCGCAGGTCGGCCTCGGGCATGTCGGCCAGTTGCTGTGCGGTGGTTGGGCTGGCCATACCTTGACCGACTGAACTGCCCATGTCTTGGATTGCGCCCGGCGCTACCGGTGCGACTGGCTGCGCGGCAGCAGCGGCGCGCTGCATCGGCCCGGGTGGGGTTGCGGTTGCGGTTGCGGGTGCGGGTGCGGGTGCCGCCGGCAGCCCTGCGGCCAACGGTGCGCCCGGTGGCGTGGTCGCAGTATCGGCGGGTAAACCGGATGGCTGTGCGGGCGGTGCCTTTCCAGCAAAGCCGCCCAGCCCTACCCCCATTGCAGCACCAGTCACCAAGCCCGTGGCGGCATCCTCGGCCACGCCCTTCATGGGGTTGGCTTCACCCATCGCCACATTGTTGAAGTAGCGTTCTTGCGCCGACTGCGGCATTTCTTCCAACACACCTTCGCTAAAGGCCGACTTGGCCACGCGCCCCGGTAGGGAGCCGGCCATTTTGGTATGGGCACCGGTAAAAATCTCGGTCGCGGCATCACCCATCAGGCGCCCGGCACCCAAGGCAATGGCGCCGGTACCGACACCAGCGGCCAAAGCACCAGGTGCGTATTCGCTCCAGCTGCGCCCGGCGTGCTGCGCCTCTTGCGCGATATGGCCGGTGGTCTGCGCGCCTTCACTGGCAGCACCCAAGGCCATCAGCTTGTTGGCCGACGCATCCAGCGCCAGCTGCGCGGCAGTCTTGCCCGCTGGCGTGGCCAATGCAGCCTCGGCTGCAGCGGCGCCAGTCTTGCCAGTCGCGGCGGCAATGCCTTCGGCGGTAGAGAGGGCGGCCTTTTCCGCAATACCCCGGGCCACGGCACCGGTGACACCACCAATGGCCAACATGCCCGGCAGCGACTGCGCCACGGAACCCGCAATAAATCGCGGCTCAGTGACCGCCTGTTTCAGGGTTTCAAAAAAGCCCTGCGCGTCTTGCACCCGTTTGTCGGCGGCCTGCTGGTCGGCACTCAGGTATTCCCCCATGGCGTCCTTGGTGCGCTTGGGGTCGTAGCCAATGGCTTCCATGCCCTGCCCGACCAAACCACCACTAACCATGTTGCCCATACCCACCACGGACGCACCCAAGTCCACGGCGCCCTGCCCCATCTTGATGCCCATGTCGCCCATGGTGCGAAACACGCCGGCCGTTTCCGGCTTGACCACCTCGGGCGCGGGCGCATCGTCATAGAAGCGGCTGCCATCGAATTGGCTGGGATCTGCATCCAGCACCTCAAAGCGGGGTTTGCTGGGGGTGATTTCTCCGACTTTTTTCTTGGTGGCCATGGTCGTCCTAGTTTCCGTACAGTTGCTGAATGATTTGCGGCGCTTGGTCGCCAAACTTGGCGGCACCTTGGCGGTTCAATTCGTCGCGCTGGGCCTTTTGTTGCGCGGCGTACTTGGCAAAGGCGGCTTTATCGCCGGAGCGGGCCACAGCGGCTAAGGCTTGGTCGGTTTGCTTGAGCTGGGTCACCAAAGGCGTAATCGCCGCGATGTTGTCGGCACGCATTTGGGCAAATTGGTCCATTGGCTTGGGCTGTTCCGGTGCGGCTGGGGCGACTGGTGCGGCTGGTGCACCGGGAGCCACGGGCGTCAGGGCGGCCGGCTTTTGCGATACCAAGCCAATCACCACCGGTGCGCCGTTGACGGCCACGGTTTCATAGACCTGCCCGGTGGCGTTGTCTTTCACCAGCCGGATGTTCTTGCGGTCCAGTGCCAGTGTCATGGCGGCGCTGGCTTGCGGCGCTGTCAAAACCATGCCCAGTTGGGCGTTGGTGGTAAACATGGCATCGGCCTGCGCCCGTTTGCGCTGGTTGTCGGACACGATGGTGGCTTGCACCTTGGGGTCGGCCTCACCTTTGGGGTCCGGCAAGTCACCACTAAAGTCACCCAAAAAGTCGCGTCGGTCTTTCAGCGCCACACCGGGGGCGGCAGCGGGGCCTGCACCGGCGGCACCGGCGGCCTTGGCGGCGGCAATCTGGCCGCGAATCTCCAGCAACTGGTTGCGCACTTCCGCGTTGGGAATCTTGACCTCGTTGAGCTCGCGCTCTTTGAGCTGCAATTCTTTGAGCTTGAAGTCGTTGCCGGTGCTGTCTTGGCGCAGCTGGCGCCCGGCGGTGAACTGCTGCTCAGGGCTCAGGTAGTCAAACAGCTGCTTGTTGAAGTCGGGAATCAGCACCTTGTCGGGCTGCCCCTTCGCGCCGGGCACCACCATTTGCCAGCCCTTGGCGGTCTTGGTGGGGTCGTACATATCGGGCACATCGGCCTGCACGAACTTGGCGCCTTCGGGGAAACCGGCGCTGCTGTTGCCCAGCACCTTGAGCGCGCCCTCGGTATCACCGGCGCCCAGCAGGCGGTGCGCCTTCAATACCCCTTGGCCAGCCAGCAGGTCGAGCTTTCCGCGCAGGTCATCGGACACCTCGAACTTGCCGAAATTGTCGGCCACCTGTTTGCGCGCCTGCAGCCGGGCGTAATCGGTCATCCCCTGGCTGGCGGCGCGGCTGGCGTCGGCTGGGTTGGTGAACACCTGACTGGTCGGCAGGGCTGCCATGGTCGGACTACCGGGCTGCGCTGGGGCCGCGCTCGGCGTGACCCGGGTGGCGTCTTGTTGCGTGGCACCAGGGTTTAATGTGCCAGCCATGTCGGCCAACACCCCCGCTGCGTCCTTGTCTTTGGTGAAGGCGCTGGAGCCGGCTGCATCGGCCACTTGGTAGCCAGTATCGACCTGTGCCCCCTTGGTGGCATTGATGGTGGCGGTGCGAAAGTCATCTTCGCGTTTGCGGTCCGCCACCCGCTGCGCCTCTTGCGCCATGTTGGCGGAATGGGTTTCTTCGCCCTGTTTGTCCAGTTTGGCTTGCCGTTCTTCGGCCTTGTCCAGGCGCGTATCGCGGCGCTTGCGGTTCTCGTTGTTCTGGTAACCGGCCATGCCATACAACATGCCCGCGAGTAATGGAATCATGCGCGTGCTCCTTGCAACTGTTTGCCGATACGGCTCACCTTTTTGTCCAGCGCCGCAATGGCCGCCATGGTGATGCCGTTGATGGAAATTTGGTCAATCTGCTTGCCCCCCGGGGCAGCGCGCTCGCCCATGTTTTTCTGCACGTCCTGCGCCATCGGGCCAATGTGCTGGCCACCGTCGCCGGCGCCGTCCTTGTATTGCCAACGTGACACCTTGGTCTTACGCACCGCCTTGAGCGCGTCGGCATCCGACACCGGGTGAATGTCTTTTTTCAGCTTCTTGTCCGAGGAATAGGCCAAGGCGGCGGCGCCCATGGCCGAACCCAGTAAGGCCATGTCTTGGCCATTGGAGGCTGTGCTGGCCTGCTTGTTGATGCCGTACAGGCCGGACAGAATTTGGCCAGCACTGTTGCCGCCGTTCAAGGCTGTAGTGAAGCCCTGCCCCATGGTGGCGGACGACTGGGCGTTTTGCGTGGCAATCGCATTGTTGGCGGCGGTGGCACTGTTGCCGGCATTGATGGCCACCCCGGCACTGGTGGCTTGGCTACTGGCCAGTCCGCGCCCCAGGTTGGCGGCGTCCATTTGACGCGCGTGGCCCAGCGTTTCGGTGTCAATCCGGGCCTTGTTCGAGGCGCTGGCCAGACCGGCGGCCTTTTGCATGGTCAGCTGGTTGTTCAGTGCCAGTGCCGCACCCGACTCGGGGTTGACGCCCCGGCGGTCCAGCCCGCGCTGCATCTGCCCCTGCGCGTTGTCAAAGCTGGTTTGCACCTCGGCTTGCGCCTTGGAAATGTTCTGACTCACCCGTTCGGGGGAGGCGTAGCTTTGCGCATCGGCCACAATCGCGCCTTCCAGCGGGCGGAAGGTGCCTTTTTGGTAGTCCCAATAGTCCTTGGAGATCAGGTTGTTTTGCGTCTGCGAAGCCAGATTGGCGCTTGCCACCTGGTGTGCATCGGCGGCAGCTTGCTTGCGCTCGGGCGCTTGCTCGGCGTAAATCTGCTTGTACCAGTCCAGCGACTCTTTGGACAACGCGGTTTGGCCGTTGGCAGCCGCAACCGCACCGGCGTCACTGCCACCGCCCCCGCCACCACCACCACCGCCGCCGCCACCCAGTAAGTAGGAGGCACCAAAGCCCACCGCCAAGGCGGTACCAGCACTCATTCCAAAAGCCATGTTAATTCTCCAATGCCAAGTTGGCGTAGTGGTCGGGTTGCAGCGTGCGCGTTTGCAGCCGCTCCGCGTCCTGCACTAGCGCTTGCTCTGCCAGTGCCAAATCGGTGTGTTCTGTCTTGCACACCGTGGTCCAGGCGGTGGGCCCGTGGGCATAACCGGCGCGCTTCATGCCGGCCTTGGTGGCCAAGACGTGGCGGCCAGTCAGGCGCACCACGCCGTCATCAGTGGTGACGGAAATGTCCCCATCCACGATGTTCAGGTGGTCGGTGGTGTGAATGGCCCCGGTCAGCGTGGTGCCGGCGTCAAGTGCAATCGTGCGGGCGTACATGCCGCCCATGAAGCGGTGGGTTGTGCGCAAATCGACCTGCGGCCCTTGCAGGATGTGGTCCTCCAGCCGTTGCACCAAAGCGGTGTCGGCGGCCAGTGCCTGCGCTTCGAGCTGCGCGGCCAATTCAGGTGTCAGGACTTGGCCCAGGTGTGCACCCAAGGCCAAACGAAGGGGGGAAAGCGTCACAGGGCAGCCTTATGACCCGGAACACGGGCTGTAGCTGCTACTGTCAGGGCTCTCAGCTCGGAGTCAACGGCACCCGCTGCGGGTGGCTTATCTCTGCTTGGGGCTTCCGTCCAGATCCAAGCGCTCACCGTCAAAAGCATATTTGCCGTGGCTTCTGCCCCATGGCCGAAACAAGAGGTCAATCACCGGGCGCATACACTCCCAAAGCCGGCCCTGCTGCTGCATGCGCCTGGCCACGCTGCTCATGGATTCATCGGGCTGGCCATCGCACAACAGGGTGTTTAGCAAGGGGGCAATCGCCAGCAGCACGCCAAAAGATAGGCCGTTCATTCTGAGGTTGGAATCAGC
>CAJASG010000316.1 GCA_903944555.1 uncultured beta proteobacterium | reverse complement strand
TCCTAACAATATTGGTTACCACATGCAGAGGGCTATCAAGCCGCAACTGCTTCTACGGGCTCAGCGGGCTCAACTGGTGCTTCTACAACGCCAGCGCCTTTTTTCTCCGCGATCGCTGCCAGCACACGTGCCGTACGCGAAATTGGGGATTGCATCAAGCCCAGCAACTGTGCCAGCAACACTTCCTTGGAAGGGATACTTGCCAATTGCTTTACGCCGTTCAAATCCAGGGCTTTTCCGCCGTATGCACCACCGCGAATCACCAACTTATCGTTGGTTTTCGCGAAGTCAGCTACCACTCGCGCGGCAGCCACTGCATCTTCAGAGAAGCCATAGATCAGCGGACCAGTCATCAGGTCGGACACGATTTCAAATCCGCTACCCGACACAGCACGGCGAGCCAGGGTGTTTTTCAAAACACTCAGGGTCACGCCGTTGCTGCGCGCGATACTGCGCAATTTGGTCATGTCAGCGACCGTGATTCCACGGTACTCCGCCATCACGAGCGTTTGAGCTTTTGCGGCGAGGCCAGTCACATCACTGATGACCGCTTCTTTCTCACTGCGATTAAGACTCAAGGTCTACTCCTTCAAAATGTACTTTTCGGCAAAATGCCTCTAAGCACGCTACATTGCAGCGACCAACTGTTTCGGAAATACATTCCATCTGCAGCGGGATCGCCATCTGCGTTGGCTCTCACTGATTAAGTGCCGTCCTGCATATGCAGTTAACACACCAACGGTCTTGGATGACCTGTTCATACCTTTCAGCACAAACAGCCCACCACATCTAACCACCTTGTCAGGCGGTCAGAATTCTCAAATTACGCCGCGATGGTCTGCAGGTCCACACGGACACCCACACCCATTGTTGACGAAATTGCCACTTTCTTCAGGTAAACACCCTTGCTGGTTGCAGGCTTGGCCTTGACCAACGCGTCCACCAAAGCAGCCAAATTGCCTTGCAATTTGTCGCTATCAAACGAGCGACGACCAATCGTGGAGTGAACAATACCGGCTTTGTCAACACGAAACTGAACTTGACCGGCCTTGGCGTTTTTAACCGCTGTTGCAACATCTGGCGTCACTGTGCCAACCTTAGGGTTAGGCATCAATCCACGTGGTCCCAAGATCTGACCCAAGGTACCGACGATACGCATGGCATCTGGAGCGGCAATCACGATGTCGAAGGGCATATCGCCCGCCTTGATCATGGCAGCCAAATCATCCATACCAACGATGTCAGCACCTGCGGCCTTGGCTTCTTCAGCCTTGGCACCTTGGGCGAACACCGCAACACGTTTTGTCTTGCCAGTGCCATTGGGAAGAACCACGGCACCACGGACAACCTGATCCGACTTCTTGGCATCAATGCCAAGCTGAACGGCAACGTCGATGGACTCATCGAACTTAGCGGTTGCAAATTCTTTTACCAGACCAAGCGCATCACCAAACTTATAGAGCTTGTTGCTGTCGATCTTGCCTTGCTGGGTCTTTTGGTTTTTTGTAAGCTTGGACATTTACACACCCTCCACATTCACACCCATGGAACGGGCAGTTCCGGCGATCGTACGAACAGCAGCATCCAAATCAGCGGCAGTCATGTCTTTGGCTTTGGTTTTTGCAATTTCTTCGAGCTGTGCGCGAGTGATCTTGCCAACTTTATCCACGTGCGGACGGGCTGAACCCTTGTCCAGCTTGATGGCCTTCTTGATCAAAACCGTAGCAGGGGGGGTTTGGATAATGAAAGTAAAGCTCTTGTCCGCATAGGCCGTAATAACAACGGGCAATGGCAGACCTGGCTCAACACCTTGGGTCTGCGCATTGAATGCCTTGCAGAACTCCATGATGTTCAAACCGCGCTGACCCAATGCTGGGCCGATGGGGGGGGATGGGTTGGCCTTACCAGCTGGTACTTGCAGCTTGACAAAACCGACGATTTTTTTCGCCATGATTTCTCCTTACGGGTATTAACGCCCTGGACTGAACAACTCAGACCACAGCTCCCCGGGGTTAACGACTCTTTCTCAACTTTGGCACCGAGTCGGGAAGCACCAAAAGATTCTAGTAATTAGGTCTTCTCGATTTGCGAGAATTCCAACTCAACAGGCGTGGAGCGGCCGAAAATAGTGACCGATACGCGAACCTTGCTCTTTTCGTAGTTCACGTCTTCCACTGAGCCATTGAAGTCAGTGAACGGACCATCTTTAACCCGAACAAATTCACCAACCAAAAATTCAACCTTATGCCTCGGCTTATCGGTACCTTCTTGCATCTGGTTCACAATTTTCAGCACTTCAGCTTCTGAGATCGGCGCTGGTCGATTCTTCGCGCCGCCGACAAATCCAGTAACCTTGTTGGTGTGCTTCACCAAATGCCAAGTCTCGTCATTCATGACCATCTCCACAAGCACATAGCCCGGGAAGAACTTGCGCTCGGTGGTTTTCTTCTGACCGTTTTTGACTTCAACCACTTCTTCCATGGGAACCAAAATACGACCAAACTTGCTCTGCATTCCCTCGCGCGCAATACGCTCAAGAATATTGCGCTCAACCGCTTTTTCCATACCGGAATAAGCATGCACCACATACCAGCGCAAATCTGGATTAGTTGGAGCAGCAGGCGGCAGCTCAACTGAAGGGGTTTCTACT
>CAJASG010000315.1 GCA_903944555.1 uncultured beta proteobacterium | reverse complement strand
TCTCACTGTCACGAAACATGCGGGTTAAAACGCTCAAAATCGCAATGAAAAGACTCATCGACAAAATTGTGGACAGGTCAGACAGAACGGTATATCCCATGATGATCAGTACGTCTGCAGGATCAAAAGTGCCACGCGAGGCCTCGCCCAGCGTACGAATCAGGGTCATCGTCATCACCACGGTCACCAGAACCACCGAGGTGGCACCAAAACTGCGTGCGAGTTCTTTGCGGATGGAAGAATGGAATAACATTGGCTGAGGATTCGCGAGACCGTATTTGTCGCGCAAAACGCGGCAAACTTGTGCCCCAACTAATTAGAGAACCCGAATTATGAACTTTGAACTCAAACCTATGGGCCTTGTCGGGGTTGCCAATGAAAAATGTGACGCGCTGATCGTGTTGGTGCCACAGGCGTTCAAGGCTGGAAAAGACGATTTGTCCGTGTTGATCGGGCAAGCGCTGAAATCAGGCGATTTGGAAGCGAAACCTGGGAAAACGTTGGCGCTTTACCGGCCCCTCCAGTCCAACGCGGTGCGGGTGGTGCTGGCATTTGTCGGGGATGGGGCGGCACTTCAGGTCCGCAAGGCGGTTTTGTCGGCGGTTGGGTTGGTAAAGACCAGCTCTTTAAAGAAACTGCTGATGAGTTTTGCCGCTCCTGCGCGCGAAGACGCCGTTCGGGCGGCGGTCGCGGCCATCGCGGATGCCACCTACGCCTACACACAAACCAAGTCCAAACCTGAAGGGCGTACCTTGCAAAAGGCGGTCGTGGCCGCCACGAATGCATCCGAGGTTCAAGCCTCTTTTGACCGGGCTGTGGCCATTGTGATGGGGGTTGAGCTGGCCAAAGAGTGGGCCAACCGGCCCGCCAACCACGCAACCCCTACGATGTTGGGACAGGCTGCCAAGGAGTTGGCACAGCTCCCGCGGGTCAGTTGTGAGGTTTTGGGACCCAAGGAAGTTGCCAAGTTGGGCATGGGCTCCTTCATGGCGGTGGCGCAAGGCTCAGACCAGCCATTGCAATTTGTGGTGCTGCGTTACGACGGTGCACTGAAATCCAAGTCGCCAACAGTGCTGGTGGGCAAGGGCATCACGTTCGACAGTGGCGGTATTTCCATCAAGCCAGCCCCTGAAATGGACGAGATGAAGTTTGATATGTCCGGGGCGGCCAGCGTATTGGGAGTATTTCGTGCTTTGGCGCAGCTCAAGCCCGCCATCAATGTGGTGGGGTTGATCCCCAGTTGCGAGAACCTGATCAATGGTCGCGCGGTCAAGCCTGGCGATGTGGTGACCAGTATGAGTGGGCAAACGATTGAAATCCTCAATACCGATGCCGAAGGGCGATTGGTATTGTGTGATGCATTGACCTATGCGGAGCGCTTCAAGCCGACGGCCGTGGTGGATATTGCCACCCTTACCGGAGCCTGCGTGATTGCGTTAGGCGGTGTTCGCAGTGGACTATTTGCGCCGCAAGATGCGTTGGCGGATGCCCTGATGAAGGCGGGCGATGCCGCGCAAGACCTGTGCTGGCGCATGCCTTTGGACGATGACTATGCGGAAGGGCTGAAAACCAGCTTTGCTGATGTGGCCAACGTCGCGGGTCGAGCGGGTGGTTCCATCACCGCAGCAAAATTTTTGCAGCGGTTCACAGAAAAATTCCCTTGGGCCCACCTGGATATTGCTGGAACAGCTTGGAAAAGCGGTGCAGCCAAGGGTGCAACCGGTCGGCCAGTGGGGCTGTTGGTCGAATACTTGATGGCGCAGGCGACCTCCAAGTGACCGAAGTTGCGTTTCATTTCGGTGCGCCTGATAAGTTGGGATACGCCTGTCGTTTGCTGCGCAAAGCAGTTGGGAGTGGTGCAAAAGTACTGGTGGTCGCCGATGAAGTCGACTTGCAGCAGCTGGATGCCGATTTATGGGCCATGTCGTCCACAGACTTTGTCCCGCATTGCTCGAATACGGCAGATATTTTTGTGCAACAAAAGTGTCCGGTGGTTCTTGCAAGCCAAATAGATTCCGTGTTGGATCAAAAACAAGTGCTGGTGAATTTGGCGCAAACGGTGGTCGAAGGATTTGAGAAGTTCATGCGTGTCATTGAGGTGGTTAGCACGGACGACCGTGACCGCGACTTGGCCCGCCTTCGGTGGAAGCACTACACGGCGCTTGGCTACACCATTACACGCCATGATTTGACATTACAAGGCACCAACTGATGTCCGTCGGAAAACCCGCCCCCCGTTTCCTCCCAACCCTCACCGAGGTCGTTTATCCGGTGGCTACCGTCGTCGCACCGGAATTGACCAGCGAGTTGTTGGTGGAACGCCTTTTGCAGCGCGTGGCTCCGACTGTCGAGGCGCAGTTGCGTGAAACATTGAGATCGCTGGTTCAGGAACAAATGCGTCTATTGGAGCCACGGTTTCAGCAGGAAATTGAATCTGCCGTAGAGCGCGCTGTGGCGATAGAGATGCGCAAGATAGAGACCTCTGGCGTCTGATTTGACTTGTGAGTGGGTTAGTCTTGATTGGGGGGGGGTAACTTCCCCTATGGAGGGGCTTTGAAAATTGGGGTATCGTGTAGGGTGCTGAATTAAGCTGTTAATCCACGTGTGGTTTTGTTTTTAAATTTTGGGAGTTTTTTATGCATTTCAAAGTGAAAAGTACGTTGACAGTATTGGCCGCAGCAACATTGCTGGTGGCTTGCGGTAAAAAAGAAGAGGCTGCGCCTGTCGCCGCACCTGCAGCGGCTCCCGCTCCTGCGGCTATGGCCGTTGTGAAAATCGGCCACGTTGGCCCCACCAGTGGCGCTATCGCTCACCTGGGTAAAGACAACGAAAACGGCGCTCGCATGGCCATTGAAGAACTCAATGCCGCTGGTGTCACGATCGACGGCAAGAAAGTCACGCTCGAGTTGATGGCTGAAGATGACGCAGCTGATCCAAAGCAAGGCACCGCAGTGGCCCAAAAGCTGGTTGACGCAAAAGTCGCTGGTGTCGTGGGTCACCTGAACTCTGGTACCACCATCCCAGCTTCCAAGCTGTACAGCGATGCTGGCATCCCTCAGGTGTCTCCTTCCGCTACAAACCCCAAGTACACCCGTCAAGGCTTCAAAACAGCCTTCCGCTTGGTGGCTGATGACACTCAATTGGGTGGCGCACTGGGTAAATACGCGGTCGGCACCTTGAAGGGTAAAGCCATTGCCGTGATTGATGACCGTACTGCCTACGGCCAAGGCGTTGCTGAAGAGTTCGCCAAAGCGGTCGAAGCGGCTGGCGGCAAAGTGGTGGCCAAAGAGTTCACCACTGACAAAGCAACCGACTTCAACTCCATTCTGACCACCATCAAAGGCAAGAAGCCTGATGTCGTGTTCTTTGGCGGTATGGACGCAGTTGCGGGCCCCATGCTTAAGCAAATGAAATCCTTGGGCATCAAGGCCAAGTTCATGGGCGGTGACGGTATCTGCTCCACAGAACTGGTCAAACTCGGTGGCGACGCTATTGCCGACGACCAGGTTTTCTGTGCTGAAGCTGGTGGTGTTGAAGGCGAAGCCAAGGCTGGCATGGAAGAGTTCAAGACCAAGTTCAAGGCCAAGTTCAACGCAGACGTGCAAGTTTACGCACCCTACGTGTACGACGGCGTGAAGATCATGGTCGCTGCCATGGTGAAAGCTGGTTCCTCTGACCCTGCGAAGTACCTGCCCGTTTTGGCTGCTACGGCAGACTACAAGGGCGTGACTGGCCCCATCTCCTTTGACGAAAAGGGCGACATCAAGAACGGTGCTTTGACACTGAAGACCGTTCGTGCTGGCAAGCTGGAAACCCTGGCTGTGATTCGCTAATTGCGACGCTGGATTTGTCGTTGACTTAACGACAATCAGAAAAGGGGGGATCTTTGCGATCCCCCCTTTTTTTTGCCTTTTGATTCGTTAATTCCGAAATTCAGTCTGATGCTCGGTATAATCAGAGGCTCTGGATCGGTGGATGAGCGGTTTAAGTCACACGCCTGGAAAGCGTGCGAGGGGTCAAACCCTCCG
>CAJASG010000314.1 GCA_903944555.1 uncultured beta proteobacterium | reverse complement strand
GCAAACACATTTCGTACTGTGTGACTAGAGGTTATTAATGTATTTGATGATTATTTCATTCTTGTTTCAAGCTGCTGTGCATGATGGTGGTGATGGTGATTTTTTTCGAGTTATCCCAATTTTGGGTTTTGCCTTGGCGGCCACTTTGGAGGTGATTAATAATAGAGTTCCCTTGCGCAGATTCCATCCACGGGGAGTCGATGGTTTTATTGTAATTTTCTTTGTATTATCCGCAATTCCGTTGGTTATTGACTCAACGATTGGGCCTGTGCTGTATGCTTTTCTTTTTATGCTCACGGCCTATGCATTGCTATTGTGTGTGGTTGCACATGGGATCGATTCTGTAGTTGATGCATTTTTGATAGCAAGTGCTATAGCATTAGTGTTGGCAATTATTACAGATTACTCAGGATTAATTGATGCCCTGTTAGTTACACGTTCTGATAGTGGCTTGCTTCGCTATATGGCATTAGGAGCTCATCCCAACTTGGTTGGTCATAATTTTGCTATGGCTGCCGTAATTTCATTTTATAGATTTATATACTGTAAAGTTGAACGTATTCGGTATGTTTATTTTGTTTCATCTGTGATTTTCTTGATAATGCCGCTGGCGGCAAGTTCCAGAGGTTCGCTTTTGGCGTTTTCAGTATCATTTTTTGCGGGGCTAATGTACCTGGTGAAATGGCATGAGGAGTTACCACGGAATATTCGATGGATATTGAAGATGGTTCCATTTGTCGCTATCGCAGCTTTATTTTTTACTTTTTCTAAGTTGGACTATGTGATTGATTTGCTGGAATTAAATACAGATTCACGTGGCTTTGATAGTGGAATGACTGGACGTGGTGATAATTGGTTGCTTCTTATTGATGAGATATTCTCATCACCGAGAATTGTTTTCTTTGGTGCTGGACTTAGAACATGGATTGATGATGTCCGTGGGTATGCCACCGACAGCTCATATCTGAATATGATGTGGGAAGTCGGTCTTCCTGCTACTATTGTTTCTCTATTTGTACCATTGCGGGTTCTTTTTACTAGTGCAAGAAGAAGACCTAATTCTTTGAATTTTCTTGTGATCTTGGTATTTGTTTTTATGTTTGTTGAAGGATTTTTCGCACGATATTTTTATGGAATAGGTAATCCTGCTTCAACATTGTTTTTGGCGATATTGTTATCCGTATCTCATTATGAGTTGTTCGTATTAAAAATAAAGACGTACGCGTGAAGTTGTTAGGAAATACTAATTAATTAATGTTGAAATTCTAAGATGTCACTGGTGTGCGTGCGATTGCTAATAGAGTCGCCCGAAGTTTAAATCAAGAAAATAGAATTTTTAATATATTTGCCATATTTTCACTGCGAGGTTGATTGGGTCAATACAGCTTTGCTTTGTCAATATCGTGTTTGTTCTAGCGGTTTGCCCTGCTTAGGTGTCACCGACCGGCGTATAGGATCCATTCCATGATCGCCGTATAGGCTCCATTCTGTGACCGGCGTAATGGATCCATTTTGTGATCGCCATATAGGATCCATTTCATAGTCGGCGTATTGG
>CAJASG010000313.1 GCA_903944555.1 uncultured beta proteobacterium | reverse complement strand
TATTCCATTTGACTGGCAAGCTCGGCGAAGTGTTGAAATCAATTTAAGTTATTATGTTTTATATGCTCTTACTTTGCCGAGACTCATTCCTGCGGTGATCATTCTGTTTTCCTCTATGCGATTCAATAGCCAACGGTGGGAATACGGGAAGCCAAGTGTTCGGTGCACTAAGAATGGGGATGATATTACTGCACAGAACTGGCCATGTTGCCCCGTGTATTCCCTATAAATTGATGCGGCGCGCGTGACCTTCTGGTGCATAAATTCATGCGGTCTCCCCAATGGCGAGCCGGGTCAATTGCGCCTGCGTCAACAGCCAGTCGCAAAAGGCCTGAATTTCGGGGCGCAAGCCACTGCGTGGCCCGACGATGAGCCAGTAGGCCATGGGGGTTTCCAGCCGCATGCCGGGCAGTATTTCCACCAGGTCGCCGCTGGCCAGGCTGTCGGCCACCAGCGGCATGCGGGTGAGCGCCACCCCTTGTCCGGTCAGGGCTGCCTGCGCAATCTGGTGGGCGTAGTTGAAGTGCAACCAGCGCTTGGGCTCCAGGGTCTTGAAGCCATGTTCGTCCAGCCAGCGCCGCCAGGTCAACCATTCCAGGTTTTGGGTGCGGTGGGCGTCACCGGCTTCGATGAGTGCAAAGTGGGCCAGGTCTTCGCCGCGCTGCAGGGGTTTGCCGCTTTTGAGCAGCCAGGGGCTGGCCACCGGGGTGAGCTGCTCGCCAAAAAGGCGGATGGCGTCGGGCGGAACATTGCCCGGGCGGGTGTAGCGCAGGGCAATGTCCACGTCACTGGTGTCCAGGTCCACCGGGTTGTCGGTGGCGTCAATGCGGATGTCAATGTCGGGGTATTCACTCTGAAACGCCTCCAGCCGCGGGATGAGCCACATCGATGCAAACGAGGCCCAGGTGGTGATGGCCACGCTCTTGCGCCCCGCACTGCGGCGGATCAGGCGCACGGCGCTGTCAATGCGCTCCAGCGAGGGCACCACGGCGCGCAACAACTGCGCCCCCGCGCTGGTGAGCTCCACGGCGCGGGTGTGCCGCAAAAATAGGGCAACGCCCACCTCGTCCTCCAGCGATTGCACCTGCCGGCTCACCGCGCTTTGCGTTAGCGAAAGCTCTTCGGCCGCCGCACGAAAGTTCAGGTGGCGCGCCACCGCTTCCAGTGCGCGCAGGTGGCCGGCGGAGATGGGGCGGGAGCGCAGGCGGTTCTCTGATGGCGGGGCGGTGGGTGTGGCCATGGCGAAGGAATCCGGAAAAGGTTGATTAATGCGTAAACGGAATGAATAGCATATCCCGATTTCATTGGACGGTGAAGGTCTTGGCGGCGATCATTCATTGCCCCTTAATGAACTGGAGTACGCCATGAATGCATCACAAATCTCTGCCCCTTGGGTGTTGTCCAAGGGCTGTGCGGTCACTTTTAGCCCCCTTCGTGCAGGGGTGCTGCGTGTGGCTGAAGGCCGGGCGTGGGTGACTTTCGAGATGCCGCAGGCCGCCCGCTTGGGCGATGCGGGGGACCATTTTGTGGGTTTTGGCCAGACGCTGGCAGTGCGCGCCGGTCAGCGCGTGGTGATTGAGGCCTGGCCTGCCGCCGGTGCCTCCAGCATCCGCTTGGTGTGGGAGCCCCTGGAGCGCTCGCAGGCGATTACCAATCTTCTTTCACGGCTAAAACAGCGTCTCGATTGGCGGCCGCTTGGCCTGCCAGCCAGGCGG
>CAJASG010000312.1 GCA_903944555.1 uncultured beta proteobacterium | reverse complement strand
GGCCCCACCGGCTCGGGCAAGACCACCACGCTGTACGCCTCGCTGGGGCGGCTGGATGCCGCGCGGCAAAACATCATGACAGTGGAAGACCCGATTGAGTACGAGCTGCCCGGAGTCGGCCAGACCCAGGTCAACCCGAAGATCGACCTGACCTTTGCCAAGGCATTGCGCGCCATCTTGCGGCAAGACCCGGACGTGATCATGATCGGCGAAATTCGCGACTTTGAGACCGCACAAATCGCCATCCAGGCATCCCTCACGGGCCACCTGGTATTGGCCACGCTGCACACCAACGATGCCGCCAGTGCGGTCACCCGTTTGACCGATATGGGCGTGGAACCGTTCTTGCTGAGTTCATCCTTGCGGGGTGTTTTGGCCCAACGACTGGTGCGCAAGCTGTGCACTTTGTGTGCAGGCTCGGGCTGCGCGCGTTGTGGACAGACCGGCTATCTGGGCCGCACCGGGGTGTTTGAATTGCTGGTCGCAGACGAAGCCATTGCTGCGCAAATCCACCACCAGGCCCCGGAAGCTGCGATCCGCGCCACCGCCCTGCAAGGTGGCATGGTGCTAATGCGTGAAGACGGCGAACGGCTGGTCCAAAGCGGACTGACCAGCCGGGAAGAATTGATGCGGGTTGTGCGGGACTAAGCCACGGCGGACGCGTGGTCCGCTACTTTTCGTAAGCAGGGAGTCGGCGGCGTTCTTGTTCGGAGAACTGGGCCTGTTGCAACTGGTTCAGTGCCGCCTGGCGTTCTGAGTCTGGCATATCGGCCTGCGCCTTGAGTACCTTGCTGCGCTCACTCAAGTAGGCAGCAATGCGGTTCTTCCAGGCCAATTCGTCCTGATCGACCTCCGCCAGCCGGGATGCGGCCTGGGGGTCCAGCTCTTTAGCGCGCATGCGGTACACCTCATCGTCGCTGGCGCCATTGGCGCGCATCTGTCGCGCCATGTCTTCCACCTTGATCACCACACGGGGCGCCTCCCGGTCGGCCCGCAAGGCTGCCGACATGGACGCGTCCACCGTCGCCAGTTGCTCGCGTTTCTGGGCTGCACTCAAGGCCGTGTTCTGGCTGATCTCCAGACGCGCCAGCGCATCCCGGTCGTAGGCATCTTCAAAGCCGAACATGCCTTGCTCTTCAACGGCGCTGAACATGCGAGCGCGCAGGTCTTGCATGGCAATAAAGCGCTGGCGTATTGCCTGCACCGCGTTTCCACCCAACGCCGGGTTCTTTTCCAGCTCCACCAGAGCACGCTTGAATTCCAGGTAGCGGCTCAGCAGCGCTTTGGCGCTTGGCAACTGGGCCGGTGCCACGCTTTGCACCAAAGTTCGGTGGATTTCCTGCGTGATAGCCGCAATGTCCTGCTCGCCCACGGCGCTCAGGTAATAGTCAAAGAGGCGTTTGAGTTCGGCATAGGTCAGTGGCCCGCCAGCGCTGGCGGGCAGGTTGCCCTGCTGCGCCGCGCGCAGATCGCCATCGGGCACGGTGCCCGCCAGCGAGCGGACAAAGGAATGGGGGCTGCCAGCAGCGGCAGCACTGGGGTTGGTGTCGGGCACTGCCTCCGGCCATACCAACCAGGCGGCAAACCCCATTGCCACACCGAGCAGGCCCACGCCTGCCCAGGTTCGACTTAACAGCATGAAGGCTTAGAGACCCGCGTTTTTCAGGCGATTGGCCTGCTGGCGGTACAGCGTGACCGGATTGGTTTCAAACAGGTTGGTCAGACCAATGGTCTGGTTGACTTCGTCCAGGTGGTTCAAGGCGTAGTCATCACGAATCACCCGGCCCAGATGCGACGAGCAGCTGGCCACCAGGCCATCATTCTTTGCACCGGCAAATGCCAGCGAGGTTAGGGCCAACGCGGGGTCAATGATGTCGAGCAAGTTGGTGTAGGGCTTGGCGCCGCTCCACGAATAGTAGGCGACACCGCGCGCAGTGTAGGCACCTTCACCGCATGCGGTGGTGGGGATGCCTTCTGGGTGGGCCCGGTTGAACGCAAGGGAGCCTGCAGTACTCAAGGACTTGGCCGCTTCCAGGGAGTTCTGTGGCAAGCCGGAACCGCCCGACAGGAAGTTGATGACCGCGGCCAGACCGTTGGTGACCGACACCACCACCGTATTGGACAGGGAGCCGGGAGGTGCCACGCCCAACAACAAATCGGCCACGGCAGAACCCTTGTTGACGCCGCCCACCGAGGTCACCGAAGCCACTAGGTCCGGACGCACGGAGGCGACATAACGGGTGGTGGGGCCGCCATGGCTGTGGCCGATCAGGTTCACTTTGGTGGCGCCGGTGGCCGCCAAAACCTGTTTGACCTGGGTCAACAGTTGTTCGCCGCGCATTTCGGTGCTGTTGGCGGCAGAAACCTGCACCACATACACCTTGGCACCGTCGGCGCGCAGCGCAGAAGGAATGCCGTACCAGTAGTCCACTGGGCCAATGTTGTCAAAACCAAACAAACCATGCACCAGCACGATGGGGTATTTGGTTTGGGTGTAGGTCCCGGCCGCTGCAGGCCAAGCCGCCAGTGCCAGCACGCAAGCGGCCAGCCAAGTCATCCATGTATTTTTCAAAATAGTCTCCAAAAAAGTGTCGCAAGGTCAAAGAGATTGAAAGAATCCGTTCGAATAACCAATGCGACCTCTTGGATGGGGGCGGTGTCGCTGTGAGACCCGCTCCCGATTGTTTGTACCAGTCGGCTTGGATCAAATTAGCACGATCGTGCTCTTTTGCATCTTACTTTTTCCGGCATTTTTTGTCATGCTGGATAACCCTGACGCCACGCCCTACTAATATAGGACCATGCCCGCCTACTCTTTTGATGCCCTTGATGCCGACGGAAAATCCCGCAAAGGCGTACTGGAGGCCGACACCGCGCGCGCCGCGCGCAGCCTGCTGCGCGCGCAATCGTTGGTGCCACTGAATGTCGAAGCATTGTCGGCACGCAGCCCCGTTGGCACCGGCACCAGCGCCGGCCCCCTGCAGACCCCCCTGTGGACGCGCCGGGTGTTCAGTGCGACCGAATTGGCGGTCTGGACCCGACAAATCGCCGGATTAGTGTCCTGCGGCTTGCCACTGGAACGTGCCTTAAGCTCGCTGTCCGAGGAAGCGCCCAACGAGGCGCAGCGCAATTTGATCGCTACGTTGCGGGCGGAGGTGAACGCGGGTGCAGCGTTTGCGAAGGCGCTGGCGCAACATCCAAAAGAGTTTTCGGCGATTTTTATCGCGGTGATTGGTGCGGGCGAACACAGTGGCAATCTGGGTCTGGTGCTGGAGCGCTTGGCCGACGAGTTGGAGGAGCAGCAAAACCTGCAAGCCAAATTGCTGGGCGCGGCGCTGTACCCGGCTATCGTCAGCGTGGTGGCGTTGGCCATTGTGCTGTTCCTTCTGGCCTATGTGGTGCCGCAGGTTGCCAGTGTATTTGCCGGCTCCAAACGTGCCTTGCCGCTGTTGACCCAGATGATGCTGGGCATCAGTGCCGGTGTACGAAACTACGGCGGGGTTATTTTGGTCGCTATTATTTTCATAGCTGGTTGCGCACGTATTGCTTGGTCTAGAGCCTCTTTTCGTCAAAGTTTTGATGCGGCTTGGCTACATTTACCTGTGTTGGGAAGGCTTGCGCGCGGCTACAACGCGGCCCGGTTTGCCAGCACACTGGCCATGCTGAGCGCGGCGGGGGTCCCGATCCTCAAAGCGCTGCAGGCCGCAGCCGATACGCTGTCCAACAGGGCCATGCGCGCCGACGCATTGGAAGCACTGGTGTTGGTGCGCGAGGGTGCACCGCTGGCCAGTGCGCTGGCGCACAAGCAGCGCTTTCCGGCGCTGCTGGGCATGTTTGCCCGCTTGGGCGAGCAAACCGGCCAACTCCCGGTGATGCTGGAACGCGCCGCCCGCCAACTGCGCGCCGAAGTGCAACGCCGAGCCATGCAGCTGGCCACATTGCTGGAGCCCTTGCTCATTGTGGTGATGGGGCTGGTCGTCATGCTGATCGTGTTGGCGGTGTTGCTGCCCATCAT
>CAJASG010000311.1 GCA_903944555.1 uncultured beta proteobacterium | reverse complement strand
TCGCCTTGAGAAGGGGTGCGAATATGCCGTGCTGGTCTCCCTGCTGGAGCCAGACAGTGAGCTGTACAACACCGGCATCGTGGATGTGTTCCATCGCTTTCCCAAGATGTACATCGTCCGCCCACAGTTCTTTCTGCCCATCATCACGCTGCTGCGCAACGCCGCGATGAACTCGCTAAAGTACAAGTCGGAGCTGGCGCTGGTCAAGGCGCAGAACATTGACATCACGAACTTCGAAACCAACCTCGAAACATTCAAGTCGGCCTTCGCGCGTAACTACGACCTGGCGTCCAATAGCTTCAAAAAAGCGATCGACGAGATCGATAAATCTATCGACCACCTGCAGAAAACCAAGGACGCACTGCTGGGCACTGATCGAAACCTGCGTCTTGCAAACGACAAGGCGCAAGACGTAACGATCAAAAAGCTGACGCGGGGCAACCCGACGATGGCGGCCAAGTTTGCGGAGCTCAAGGCCCCTGGTCTTTCCGACGTCGAATGAGCCATGTTGTTCCATAAGTGCTTTACTTACTTGAATTTAACGTATAAACGGAACATACTCCGGGTTCCATGCAAACCACCGACACCCAAAGCGTCCTGGCCCTGGCCAGCCAGCGGGGCCTGCTGCGCGCCAGCCATTTGCAGGAGCTGGGTATTGCCCGCGTGGTGCTCTCGCGGCTCACAGCCAGCGGCCAGTTGGAGCGCGTGGGGCGCGGTGTGTACCGGCTACCCGAGCGCGGAGGCTCTGAGCATGAGAGTTTGGCCACCATTGCCGTCAAGGTGCCGCAGGCCGTGTTTTGTTTGCTCACGGCTTTGCAGATACACGAGCTCACCACGCAGTTGCCGCGCCAGGTGTGGATCGCCATGCCGCAAGGCAGCCACGCGCCCACGATGGACTACCCGCCGGTCAAGATGGTGCAGTTTTCTGGCGACGCCTTTGCCCAAGGCATAGAGGTGGTGCATGCTGACCAACGGGAGCTGCGGGTGTACGGCGTGGCCAAAACCATTGCTGACTGCTTTAAGCACCGCAACAAGATAGGGCTAGACGTGGCCATCGAGGCGCTCAAAGATGCCCTGACCCAGAAGAAGGCCACAGCGGATGACCTGTGGCGTTTCGCCAAGATTTGCCGGGTGGCCAATGTGATGCGGCCCTACCTTGAAGCCTTGGGGCACGAAAGATAAATGGCGCACGACCTCGCCGCTTCCGTTCGGGCACGTCTGCTCAATATTGCCAAGGCCGAGCAGTCCGATTTCAACTCGGTACTGGTGCGCTACGCGCTGGAGCGGTTCTTGTACCGGCTGGGCAAGTCGGCGCACGCAGACCACTTTGTACTCAAAGGCGCGATGCTGTTCAACCTTTGGTACGCCATGCCGCACCGACCCACGCGGGATGTGGATCTGCTGGGCTTTGGGCCAAGCGATCTGGGTTCCATAGCGCAAGCATTCCGCGAAATCGTGAACGTGGTTGGGCAAGACGGCATTGTTTTCGACGCAGCCAGCGTGCATGTGGAAGAGATTCGCAAAAATGCAGGCTATGCCGGTGCGCGGGTGATCGTGTCGGCAGAGCTGGCACGCGCCCGCTGCAAGACGCAAATTGATGTGGGGTTTGGCGATGCGGTCACGCCAGGACCAGTGGATGCTGTTTATCCGGTACTGATTGCCGACTTTGCGGCACCGCGCTTGCGGACCTATCCGGTCTATACGGTCGTCGCAGAGAAGCTGCACGCCATGGTACTGCTGGGCATGACCAACAGCAGGCTGAAGGACTATCTGGATCTTTCG
This sequence comes from uncultured beta proteobacterium, assembly GCA_903944555.1. GTDB lineage: Bacteria > Pseudomonadota > Gammaproteobacteria > Burkholderiales > Burkholderiaceae_C > Allorhodoferax. Next base: position 2,993 of record CAJASG010000311.1, on the reverse strand, counting down.
GTATTGCTGGAGCGCGAGGTGCTGGACCCAGCCACCTTGGCTGCCGCCATTGCGGCGACATTCACCCGCCGTGGCACCACGTTGCCAACAGTGCTGCCGATTGGGTTGAGTGACGAGTTCGCCAACGATCAATCCCGGCAGGCTTTGTGGGTGGCGTTCCTGAAAAAGAACGCACTGCCTGCGGTGCCACTGACCAGCGTCGTCACCACGTTGCGCGCCACTCTGCAGTCAGCGCTTACGCAGGCAGCGTCAACAAACTATACGCTATAAATATAATAGCTGCTTGCGCATATTCCACGAGGGATACAGCCCTATTTGGCATAGAACCGGGTACATCCCAGCGGCGATTGAGAGTCTCGCGCTGGGCTTGACTGGCGCTTACAGGTGAGCAGCCACCGCGCGATACGCCTGCTGCGGATCACTCGGCTCATTCGGATTGGTCATTGCCAGCCGCCCATCTCGCTTCAGCGGACGCAGGTAAGAATGCTGGGCCGTCCGACGCCGAATGAGCCGTGTTGTTGATACCTGATGGGGGAGGCTTGTTCGCGCTGGGCAGATTCGCAGAGTGATATGCTCTGATTTTGATAGCTGCTTGCGCACATTCCACGGGGGCTAGAGCCAGATTTTATGCATAACTGTCGAGCGAATGCGTGTTCGACGGCTTAAGGCGCTCCCCGTTGCTTTGGCGGCACATGCACCACCTTGCCAGAGCGCATCACGATCAAATCGGTGCCGGTTTGCTCGGCTACTTGTCTTGCACGTATCGCAGCGCGTTTGATTGCCGCCATCGAGCCTCTGACATCCGCATTTGCTTCAGCGGGCACTTGACCGTAGCTGGGCACGGGTTCACTGACGTGTTTGGGTGTTGTCATGGTTGGTCGCTCCAGCTGATGAGTTGCGGCTCGTCGCCGGCATTGTCGTAAAGAACCCAACTGCCGCCAAGTTGGGATTTGCGTTGCGTAGGCTTTGCCGGACAGCGTGGTTTCAAAGGCACAACTCTCACGCTTTGCTACGTGTTGCGCGATGGCCGCCAGTGTTAAACGACCAGCCTGTATGGCTGCACGCTCCGGCGCAAAGGGCGACAATCCGGCCGCGATCAAGTCGGCGTTGACGAAAACGGGGCAACCAGCCTCTTGCGGCAAAAACTCTCGGGCAAAAGTGGTTTTCCCCGCACCGTTAGGCCCGGCAATGATGATGATTTTCGGCTGCGTCATGGAGTGGTTTTTCTTTGGGATTATGGCCGCATCCACCTGCAGCACATCCCTTCGGATCTCGCCCACTCCCCGCTGCTGGCGCACGTTGGCGGCTGGTGCCTCAAAAATTGGATAGCTCGGTGCGACTAACCGTTGGCTAACTTTCTTTTTATCCTAATAGGCTAGGCTAATCCTATTTAAGTCATTGATCTATATAGGTTTCATATAGGATAGAACGCCCATGCCACCGCAGACCGTCCGACCTGGGCCAGGCTCGATTTACCAACAACTAACAAAAACAGGACGCACCGACATGCATGCTGACGCTGAGCGAGCCATGTTGTTTGAAACAGTGCGCTCCCGCCTACAACCATGCCCCTAACCCTGGACACCCTGCGCCGCTACGCCGTGGCGCGCACCCTGTTTGCACCAACCACCTTGGCCCGTGCCATCGTCAAACTGGGTTTTGTGCAGGCCGACCCGATACGCGCCCCGGCGCGGGCGCAAGACCTGACCCTGCGCCACCGCGTAAAGGCTTACCGCGCGGGCGACCTGGAGCAGTGCTACGCCAAGCTGGACATTGAGGAAGACTTCTTCGTGAACTACGGCTTTTTGCCACGGGCCACCCAGGCACTTATGCACCCGCGTACGCCCAAGACCGCCGTGAGCGCCGAGCGACGCGTGCAGATGGATGCGGTGCTGGACTATGTGCAGGCGCACGGCGTGGTACACCCGCGTGCGGTGGATGCGCACTTTGCCCACGGCAAGTCGCGCAACTGGTTTGGCGGCTCCAGCAATGCCAGCACCCAGTTGCTGGACGCCATGCATTTCTGTGGCCTGCTTCGCATTGCCGGGCGTGCCAGTGGCGTGCGCACCTACTCAGCGCGCACCGCGCCCCTCGACCTGCCCGACCCCCAGCAGGCCCTGGATGCACTGGTGGACGTGATCGTGCAGAAATACGCGCCCTTGCCTGAGCGCAGCTTGAAAGAGTTGATTGGCCACCTGCGAAGCGGTGTACCCCAGTGGGCCCATTTGCGACGCGATGCCTTTACGCGCGCCCAAGAACGCATGGGCAGCGCCACCGTGGACGGCCAAACCTACTATTGGCCCGCCGATGAAAACCCCGCATCGCGACGCCATGCACCCGATGATTCGGTGCGCCTGCTGGCCCCGTTTGACCCGCTGGTGTGGGACCGCCGCCGCTTTGAGCACCTGTGGGGCTGGGCCTACCGTTTTGAGGCCTACACACCCGCGTCCAAACGGGTGCGGGGCTACTACGCGCTGCCTCTTTTGTGGCGTGAGCAGGTGATTGGGTGGGGCAATGTTTCCGTGGCTAATGGGCAGATGCACGTTGCGCTGGGCTATGTGGCAGGTGCGCCGCCAAATGATGGCGCGTTTAACCACGCGATGGAAGCTGAGCAGGCAAACATGCGCGCGTTTCTGGGTTTGCCTGCATGAGGCTGTGCAGCCTGCGCACATTCCACGGGGCTAGAGGCCTATTTCGCTTATAAATTTCATCAGCCCGCTTTCGCCCGCCGAAAGGTCACGTTGATGCGTTTTCGCCCCAGCAGCGCATGTTCTCCATCGGCCAACGGCAGCACGCCGTGGTAGGCCAGGCGCGAGGGGCCGCCCCACACCACCACGTCCCCATGCACCAGCCGGTAGCGCTGCGGTTTGTCCTTGCGGCTGGGGGTGCCAAACAAAAACACGGCGCTCAATCCCAGGGACAGCGAGACGATGGGGGCGCGCAGGTCTTTCTCGTCTTTGTCCTGGTGCAAGGAGAGCTTGGCACCGGGCACG
>CAJASG010000310.1 GCA_903944555.1 uncultured beta proteobacterium | reverse complement strand
TCCGAAAGTCTGCGACGAGCCCCCATCCGACACCCGGTGACGCAACAAACACCTTTATCAGATCTTCCTTAAAAAGACCTGGCTTGGTTTGAATGTCAAAAAAACTTCCTTCCGACAGCAGCGATGCCCAATTTTCATGGGTGAACGACAGTGGGCTAGCGCTGGCCGCTTTCAAGACGTTGATGGCATGGCTCATTCCGAAGACATAAATCATCTAGACCCCCGCGGCGGACAATTGGGAAAGGCGCGCTTGTGCCATTTCGTATTCAGGGTTCAGCTCTAGGCAGCGTTTGAAACAGTCGCGTGCCTCGACAAAACGGGAAGACTGCCACAGCACGCATCCCAAGTTGTAATGCGCCTCCCAGGTCCGCTCGGACAGTGCCAGGGCCTGGCGCAACAGCGCCTCCGCCGGTACCAATTCATTGCGCTGAAAATGGACCACGCCCAGCATGTGCAGTGCCGGAAAATGCAGCGGATGTTGGGCTAGAATAGTTTGGTAAATGGGTTGGGCTTGGCTCAAATCCCCTTGCTGATGAAACTGCATCGCCTTCAAAAGGGCTTGCGTAGGCTCGACTGGCGGGGAGGGCAGCTTTTCAAGCATTAGGTCCACGGTCGTTGAGCCCTCGATATGGGGCAAGGATTGAAGGCAGTGCACTATGCGGTAGGCGGTGGTTTCGGACACCTCTCCCATCAGCCCCAGGAGGTCGGCCATGGAAAAGCCCGGTGCCAACCCGCCGGACGGAGCCTTTGCCACGGAAACCTCGGCACCAATATCACAGCTTAAAACCATCAGCCCACCCACCTTCAGAGCGCGGAACCAATCCTGAAGCGTCGCAGCAATGGGCTGCATTTGATCAAAGCAGTGGCACGCCCAAATGGTGTCAAATTGACTGTCTTCAAACGGAATATGCACACCATCAAACCGGGCAACGTAATGGCGGTCGTATCCTATGGCGCGTTCATTGACGGGCCGCGCGAGCATATCGAATTCGCCGCGAAAACCCAGGTGCAATAGTGCGTCGGGTGCAAACGCCTTATCTAACACGCCCGCAGCGGCAAGCCGACTTTTGGCGTCGATCACACACGGCTTCAATTGCCATTCGACGACAGGAAGACGCGGTGTTTCGTTTTTGAAAAAGTGCCGAAAATTGTCGACGAAATCAATGTGGGTGGGTGCGTCGCTTGCAAAAGCATCACCATATATCCGCCGGACAAATGCTTTGTATTTGCGGTGAATTTCCAGGTCACCAGAAAAATACTGGTCCGCAACGCGTCGAAACATTTGGTGGTCGGTGTAATGCCGCAGGAGCCCACCCGTGCCATCCACGTCATCGTTGTTATCGCGGCGTGCCATCGCGCTGGGTTGCGCCAGGTATCGCATGCTTCCCTTGCCGTTGAGCAGCATATCCAGCGCACGGGATACATGCACATAGCCGGAACCTATGAAGCAGCGTTTGGTTGAAGTTTCCAAAAACCGGCTGCGCCGAAACACCATGGCTCCGATGTAGCCGAAAAGTGACGCATGCATGGTTGCCTTTTCCAGAAAGCAAACCACATCCGAGGCCACAGAAAAATCAAGCAAGCAATCGGGCAGATCCAGAAACTTGAGTATGCCGGTTGGACGAAGATGAACATCGCAATTCACTGCGTCACACAATATGAAGTCTGGTGCATCCGTGATGGCGGCGAGAATACGTTGAAGAGCGCCACCCGCTACCGCGTCGTCGCTGCCCAGGGTCCAGCAATACGTCCCAGTGGCGTGTTCTACGGCGCGCAACAGATTCCGGTCAAAACCTATATTCAAACTGTTGCAAAAGTAGCGGACATAAGGGTACTGCTGGCTGTACCCTTCCACCATGCTGCGGGTTTCATCGGTGGACGCGTTGTCACATACGATCACTTCAATCGGCAAACCACCCGCTTGTTGGGTGATGCTGCCCAGGGCGACGGCCAATAAATTGGCACGATTGAAGGTGGGTATGCAAATCGAAAGCGCCGGTCTTTGCATGGTGATTTCAGTTGTCATGGTCCGCAAATTTGCCGTGCTATTGCCTTACAGGCTGACATCACAGAATTTTTACTTTGTTTTCAATAATCTGATTGATGATCATCAATTTACGCTTGTCCTCATTCGCTACATTGTGCTGAAGGAAGCCTTCGGCCTTGGAGGAAATACCATTGTAAAAATCCGTCTTTTTGTCGAGGATGCGTGTACGGTACTGGTCGATATGGTCCGCATCTTTCAGAAAAACAGCCACAAAGTCATTCCATTGGTCCCCAATCTGCGTGCTTGTGTAGGACTCCAGCAGCACCGGGTTCATGCCGTTGCGCTTGGCCCAAGTCACCAGTCCACGCCCACTGTCCGGGTAAAACCGCCAGCAATCCACCGGCCAACGATGAAATTCCCCATTGGAAGGCACGTTGAGATAGAAAAGCCCCCCAGGCTTCACGATGCGCATGATCTCCAGAAACAGAAGCCAGAACATCTCTGAGTGTTCAAAGCATGAGCTGGATAAAACAATGTCGGCCGAATTGTCTGCGAACGGGAGTTTGTAGGGGTCTTCCAAAATTACGTCTACCCCTTTGCCCTGAACAAAATCCACACCCGTGTACTTGTAGGCGGAGGGGCAGCACCCCCGCAAACTGCCATTGACATCTTGTGACCCGATTTCCACCACTTCGACCTGGTGGTCTGTTGGAAACGCGGGGGAATAACAATCAAAGAACTGCTGGCAGTTCATCAGGGCGGTGGGGTGCATAGGGTTATATCGTAGGGTGTGTTTGGGGTAAAAGTGTGCCCTTAGGCTGGGCGGTCAGTATAGAGATTCAAATCTATTTGTGGTGATCGTATAAATGCATCAGTAAATTGTGTCCCAAACTGCTGTACGTTCATTCTTTGAATTGAAGGCAATCACCAGTGTAAATCAGCCCTTTTCTCTGCGCGTCAAGAAGTTGGAGTATGACGAGCGTTGCACGAACTTGCACCCACGGTGGTATTTCCAATTTCCTGGATGCAACTGATGCCCAAATCGGTCGCAATTCAAAACAGAGGTAGAGCCCGTCATGTCAGACGTGCCCCGGTCAAAACGTCAAATTCACGCAGGAGAACTTCCAATGAGGTACTTGTTGGCGAATACCCTACTTGAGTCGCAGAATAATTGCGCGAGTAATAATTTGTCTTGATTCCTGTCGCATTCAAACCGGTCTGTTCAGTGGTTATAAGAAATTTGAGTCCATATCGTTGACTCAATTCAGCCAACATGACCATCTTGCCAACAGGGGCCTTTGTGTAGCAATCTATTGCGCAATTCATCGCTGGTGCGGTCAAGATGCGCGATGTCATTTGATAGAGGTCTTCTGCTCCCATGTAGTCGCGCACTATATTGACATTTGAAGTCACAAAGGTTTCATTGGAAAGCAAGGCGCGCAATATGTCGGTAACCAGAAACCTAGCTGACATGTCTTGCGTGTGGCTGAAGTAATTGAACACTCTCATATCAATAATCGGTAAATGGGCTAACGCGCGATGTCGACATTCAGCATGTAATTTGGCCACACCGTACCAATCTTGCGGTTTCAGATGGTTGATCGTAAAATTTGTCGGCGTGGCTTCGCTAACCGGTTCATCAAAGCAAGATCCGTAAGCGGCTCCACTACTTAAAAAAAGGTAGCGGCAATCCCTGTGTTTGCGCAGGTAGTCCAACGCCATTTGGTCATATTGAAGCGTGACATCAAAAATGGCGGCACCCATTGCAGCCGCTTGGAGCGGATTGCCTACCCCTACGAAATTGACAACGGCGTCGTGGCGCGAATCCTCACTGAACGCAGTGAAATCTTCGACCGCATATTTGTCAAATATGCCAATGGAGTTGAGCCACTGCCGCACTGCGGCAGGGCGGCGGGCGTACAGTGTCAGTTCATGCTCACTATGTGCAGCAAACGACAATATGAGATCTTTGGCGATCTCACTTGTGGCGCCAAGTATGGCGATACGCATACTCAGGCCTTTGCCGAGGTCACACCTCGTCCACCAACAAGTTTGCGCGATATTCGTCACGATTCAGAAAGGGTGCCATGTCTTCGAGGGGGCGGGAGCTCATGGAGCCATCGGCGTTCACTCGGGAGGAAACCGCCGGGATAATCGCTTGCCCTGGGGGGGTGATTACCTCCAGAATGTACGGTCCCGTCGAATCTAGAGCGAGGCGTATGGCATCGTCAAGGTCTTCCAACTTGCTGACCCGTGCTGCAGTAATTCCATAAGCTGCGGCAATTTTGAGGGTGTCAGGCATAGAGACGCCTGAATCTGGGCCAGACCCGATGTAGCGTTCATCAAAGTAATTTTTCTGCGAGGCTTTGATTGACAAGTAGCCGTCGTTGTTCAGAATGAATAACTTGACCGGCAACTTGTAGTGCAGCAGGGTCTGTAGTTCCTGCAGATTTTGTTGCAGTGAACCATCACCGGTGACCGCCAACACGCGTGCGTTTCCCGTCGCTGCTGATACGCCAATCGCCGCTGGCAATGTATAGCCCATGGTTGCCATGGCCCCGGATGGGATATAACGCTGTCCTTCTTTGGTGAGCTGAATACCTTGTGAGACAGCATAGAAAGCCGAGCCCGCATCGGACACAAACATATCTCCGGCATCAGACAGCGCCGATAGCCTGTCGACAAAGGAGTAAATATTGATAGTCCCCGGCGTGTCTTTGTACTCGGGCAAACAAACTTTGTATTTTTCCTTCCAGTCTACACAGCGCGCCAGCCAGGGCCGGTAGGCCTGTGGAGAGAGGTTACCAGTCCGCGCAGCCAAAGCCTCGATACACACTTTGGCGTCCGACACAATTAACTGATCGATATGGAACGTCTTTTTTGCGTGTGATGTGGGATCAATGTCGATGATGATTTTTTTCGCAGCACGTGCAAATTGCTGGTACTCATAGCCAATCACCGATACGTGCAGGCTGGTACCTATGGCCAAAATCAGATCTGCATTTTGCATCGCAAAGTTGGCGGGACGGTCCCCTTTTACCCCGGTTTTTCCGATATATATATCCAGGTCGTGCCGGATGTTGTCAATGCCCAAATACGGTGTGACGATAGGGATGGACAGCCGGGTTGCCAGTTCTGCAAGTCCCTTTTGGGCTTTGGCCAAACGAACACCCCTGCCTGCAATGATCACAGGACGTTGCGCATTCTTGAGAGCTTCAACCAGGTCGGCGACCTCTTCCGACGATGCGCAGGGCTGGGAGTAAGAAACTTCGTATCCAATGAGCTTCGTTGAGTCAATTTTGACGCCTTGGACATCCATGGGAACTTCGATCCATACCGGGCCAGGACGGCCGCTTTTGGCAATTGACACCGCTTTCTCTAGTTCGTAGCGCACCATGTTGGGGTCACTGAGGTGGGTTACGTATTTGCACAAAGATGAGACAACGGGAATGATGTCCAGTTCCTGTACTCCAAACTGCCGTAGACCCGCAATGCCCGCAGTATGGCTAACCTCAGAGCGCTTCACTTGGCCGGAGATGAATAGGCACGGCACGCTGTCTTGCCACGCGCCACCAAGCCCGGTGATGGCATTTGTAGCAGCGGGGCCGGTAGAAAAGTAGCCGACCCCGAAATTTTCGTTGGCTCGCGCGTAGGCTTCCAGTGCCATCGAGGCAGTTTGCTCGTGGTGCACACAAATGGAGCGGAGCTTTTGATTGCAGGCAACTCCATCGGTGAGATGCATGATTCCCGCACCCGTCAGCATAAAGACGTCTCGGACCCCGAGTTCGTCGCTGATAAAGTTGGCAATATAGTCTGCAACGCGGATCATGGACGGACCTTTCAAGAACTAAAGATTTTTGCAGGCTTGGGATAAACGCTTCAGAGCCTCACTGATTTTTTCGCGTGATGTGGCGTAACACAGCCTGGCAAAGCCTTCGCCCTGTGCTCCAAAGCAGGAGCCAGGCAAAATGGCAATGCCTGCACGCTCAAGCATGGCGTCCGCAAACTCTTCGGACGTCAGCCCAAAACTTGATATGTTGGGAAATGCGTAGAAAGCCCCGCCGGGGCGGTGGCAGGTAATGCCAGGAATGGCGTTGAGCCCGTCGACGAGTATGTCCCGCCGTGCGGCGTATTCCGTCATCATGATCTGCACTGGGCCTTGGTCCCCCGTGATCGCGGCAAGCCCCGCATGTTGTAAAAACGGTGCCACGCAAGACGACGTGGTTTGCAACAAAAGCATCATGCGTTCCGCGACCTCCGGGGGCATAACAAGTGCACCCAGACGCCAACCTGTCATGGCAAAGGCTTTGCTAAATCCATTGGACAAGATGACGCGCTCTTTGCAGTGGTCCAAGCTTGAAACGGAGAAGAAGTTTTGCTCGTCGTACACCATACGTGCATAGATTTCGTCTGTGTACACATACAAGTCATGCTTCACGGCAAGCTCATAAATTTCACGTAGCGCCTGAGGCTCGGTAATCGCACCGGTGGGGTTTTGCGGACTGTTAATGATGAGTAATCGTGTTTTCTCGGTAATCAGGGGCTCAATGTCCGCCGCGCGCATACGAAATGCATTCTTTTCGTGTAAAGGGAATGGCACGGGAACCGCGCCGCACATGCGCACTGAGGATAGGTAAGTAGGGAAGCCAGGGTCAGGTACCAGCACCTCCTGCCCCGGATTGGTCAGACAAAAGACCGCGTAAAAAATGGCTATGTTGGCACTGGGAGTAACCAAAACCTGATTGGTTGCGGGTAGGAAGCCGCGGGTGCGGTGGGTGGTTTGCTGTATAGCTTCTACAAACGCTGGTAGTCCCCAACTGCTGACATAGTGGGTATCACCACGATCGAGGGATTGCTTTGCGGCTTCGATGATGTTGCGCGGAGTTCCAAAATCAGGATCACCTATTTCGAGGTGAACGATGTCTTTTCCAACAGCCTCAAGGCGTTTGACTTTGTCTATCACCTTGAACATGGGTTGGCCTTCGATGTTCCTGGCGTTGTTGGATATTTCCCGCATGATTGACTCCCATATTGACTTAAAAATTCAAGCCCAGATAACTTTCGATCTTGCGCGCAGAATACTCCAGCATCTCGTGCGTCAGCGACGGCTGTACGCCAATCCAGAAAGTGTTGTTCATTACATTGTCGGTATTCGTCAGGTCCCCGCTGACACGGTAGTTGGCCCCAATCATGTACGGTTGGCGCGTTAGATTACCCGCGAAAAGCAGGCGAGTTCCCACCTTGTTCTGATCTAGGTAGGTCAGCAGGTCAAGCCGCGTGACCGGGCTGTTTTCCTTCAGCGTGATCGGAAAACCGAACCACGAAGGGTCGGAATGTTCGGTGGCCTCGGGCAGGCTGACGAATTCTTCGCAGTCTTTCAAGCGCTCTTTCAGAAAGGCAAAGTTGTCCTTGCGCGCCTGGATGAACTGCGGTGCTTTCTCCAGCTGGGCCAAGCCACATGCGGCTTGCATGTCGGTGATCTTGAGGTTGTAGCCTAGGTGGCTGTAGGTGTACTTATGGTCGTAGCCATAGGGCAGGGTGCCCAACTGCTGGCAAAAGCGCTTGCCGCAGGTGTTGTCTTTGCCGGGCTGGCAATAACAATCGCGGCCCCAGTCCCGAAAGCTCTCGGCAATGGTTTTCAACTCATCGTGGTTGGTGAAGACCGCGCCGCCTTCGCCCATGGTGATGTGGTGTGCCGGGTAAAAACTCAGCGTGGCAATGTCGCCGAAGGTGCCGACCATCTGGCCGCGGTAGGTGGTGCCCAGCGCATCGCAGCAGTCTTCCACCAGCCACAAGTTGTACTTTTTGCACAAGGCCGTGACCACGTCCAGATTGAAGGGGTTGCCCAAGGAATGGGCCAGCATGATGGCCTTGGTCTTGGGACTGATTGCCGATTCGATCTTGCTGGCATCGATGTTGTGCGTCAGGCGGTCCACGTCCACAAACACCGGCACCGCGCCAAACTGCAGAATGGGGTTGACGGTGGTTGGAAAGCCCGCTGCTACGCCAATGACCTCATCGCCCTGCTGGATTGCCCGCTCGCCCAGCTTGGGGGAGGTCAGGATGTTGAATGCCACAAGGTTGGCCGAGGACCCGGAGTTGACGGTAATCAGGTGTTTGACACCAATGAAGGCGGCCAGCTTTTTCTCGAACTCAGCGTTGAAGCGACCGGTGGTGAGCCAGCCGTCCAACGAGGCTTCCACCATGTTCTTGAGTTCTTCGGCGCCTATGACCTTGCCCGAAGGCGGGACCACCGAGGCTCCGGGCAGGAACAACTGGGGTGCCAGTGCAATGGCGGCATATTCGTCCACCAGCTGGGCTATTTGCGCGCGGATGGCGAGGGTTTTGGCGTTTTCCATGGAACGGATCAATTTTTGGTCAAAGTTTGGTAGGCCTGTATTTGGGCTAGCGTCAGTGTATGCATGTCCGCTCCCGCTTGGCGCTGTTGGGCCCAGTCGATGATCATCTTCAACGCATCATCTAGGCGCAGTGCCGGGTGCCAGTGCAGGCGGCTGCGTGCTTTGGAGATGTCGAGCTTGAGGTAGTTGGCTTCGTGGGGGTGCTCGCCGGTTTCGAGGTGCCAGCGGGCGTTGTTACCCCACATGGCGGCCATTTGCTGAACGATCCAGCCCACCGACTTGGCATCTTCGTTGTTGGGGCCGAAGTTCCAGCCTTCGGCGAAACCGGGGCCCTCATCGAACAGGTGTTCTGCCAGCGTCAGGTAACCGCGCAAAGGCTCCAGCACATGCTGCCAGGGGCGGATGGCATCGGGATTGCGGATGTCGACCAGTCTGCCGTGCTCAAAGGCCGCCAGAATATCGGGAACCAGGCGGTCTTGCGCCCAATCGCCGCCGCCTATGACATTGCCAGCGCGCACCGTTGCCAAGGCCACACCGTGCTGTGCGTAGGTATTGGCGTTGAAGAATGACGAACGGTAAGCGGAGCTGACCAATTCGGCGCAGCCTTTGCTGTTGCTGTAGGGGTCGTAACCGCCCATGGGCTCGTTTTCCCGGTAGCCCCAGGCCCACTCGCGGTTTTCGTAGCACTTGTCGGTGGTGATATTGACCACCGCCTTGACGCCGGGGGTGTTGCGCACGGCTTCCAGCAGATGCACCGTGCCCATGACGTTGGTGGAATAGGTTTCCACCGGGTTTTGGTAGGAGTAGCGCACCAAGGGCTGGGCCGCCATGTGAATGACGATTTCGGGCTGCGCGGCCTGCAGGGCCTGCTGCAGTGTGGCCAGGTCGCGGATGTCGCCGATGATGGAGCGCATTCCCTTGCCAACCTGGGCCTCTTCAAATAGGCTGGGTTGAGTGGGGGGCGGTAGGGCGAAGCCGGTCAGCTCTGCGCCCAGGCTTTGCAGCCAGAGTGACATCCAGCTGCCCTTGAAGCCAGTATGTCCAGTGAGGAAAACTCGCTTTCCATGCCAGAAATCGGGGTTCATGACCATACTTTCCAGGGCGCCTTACCACTGACCCACAGTTCTTCAAGGTAGGTCCTATCGCGCAAGGTATCCATTGCTTGCCAAAAACCGGTGTGTTGGTAGGCGGCCAGTTGGCCGCTTTCTGCCAAACTCTCCAGCGGTTCGCGCTCCCACACCGTGTGGTCGCCTTCGATTAGGTCAAGTACTTTGGGGGAGAGGACAAAGAACCCACCGTTGATCATCCCGCCATCGCCCTTGGGCTTTTCCTTGAACGAGGTGACCTTGCTGTCGCGAATGTCCAGGGCACCAAACCGGCCGGGGGGGTAGGTGGCCGTCAACGTTGCCTGCAAGCCGTGTTGCTGGTGAAAGGCGAGCAAGTCGCCAATGTTGACATCACTCACACCATCGCCGTAGGTCAGGCAAAAGGTATCCTCGTTCTTGACATGCTCGGCCACCCGTTTCAGGCGACCGCCGGTCATTGTCTCGGCGCCGGTGTCGATGAGGGTGACGCGCCAGGGCTCGGCGTTGCGCTGGTGCACTTCCATGCGGTTGTTCGCCAGATCGAAGGTTATGTCGGACATGTGCAGGAAATAGTTGGCAAAGTATTCCTTGATGACATAGCCCTTGTAGCCACAGCAAATCACAAAATCGTTGATGCCGTAGTGGGAATACGTCTTCAGGATGTGCC
>CAJASG010000309.1 GCA_903944555.1 uncultured beta proteobacterium | reverse complement strand
GCGGGAATGGCCATGGGAATCACAAAAACCAGGACCAGCGCGGCACGCTGCAGGTTTCCACTTCGCGCAGAAGAAGCCACGGCCATCGCGACCCAAGCAGCGAGCGCTCCGACGCCGTATGCGCCAAGCCACGGCACATAAAAAGCCAGGGGACCGTCCACATGGGCATACGCCGCCGCACCCCAGCCAAAACCCGTTAACCAGGTGCCACGCGCCAATTCGGCAAAGGTCCACAAAACCGCGAAAACGGCGCTGGCGACAGAGGGTTTGTGGAGTGAGAGCCGCCAAAAGAGGCCGCAGGCTACGGCGTAATACAGGGCCAGCACCGCAGCCAGCGCAACCACGGCAAATCCGGCCAGCACCCCGTGCAAGCCCGCGTAGGTGTGCATGGCGACAAACAACCACCAAAAGGTGGAACTCAACCAAACCGTGGCAAACAAGCCGCCAGCGGCTGCCGCCTGCTTCCAACCCGTGCAACGGAGAAGCACCCAAGCCAGCGCAGCCAACGCCAGACACTGCAGCCACCACAGAGGCGCGCCTTTCGGGAAATAATAGTCAAAAGGCCATGCAACGCTTGCTGCATGCGCGCAAGCAGCTATCAAAATAATAGCAAATCCTGCGAATAGTTTCACGGCAGTCAGCGGCCGCAATCCGGCAGCGAACATGCAATCAGGGGTTCAAGACAGCCGCTGGGGCCACTTTGAACCACTTCACGGCGCCGCCCTTGGTGTGCATCACGACAAAGTCCAGTCCGCCCAAGCTGAACTTTTCACCGCGTTTGGGGACATGGCCCATTTCATGGGCGATCAACCCGCCAATGGTGTCGAAATGGTCCTGCGGGTCTGAATCCTTCAGCGTGACCGAGAAGGCGTCGTTGACGCGTTCGATGGGAGTGTCTCCACTGACGCGGTAGGAGTGGTCCGGCAACCCGAAGATATCGCCCTCATCCTCGGCAATATCGAACTCATCTTCAATCTCACCGACGATTTGCTCCAGCACATCTTCAATCGTGATCAGCCCGGCCACGCGGCCAAACTCATCGATGACGATGGCGAGGTGGTTGCGGTTGCCCCGAAATTCCCGCAGCAAATCGTTCAAACCCTTGGTTTCCGGCACAAACACGGCGGGACGCAAGAGCGCCCGAATGTTGAAGTCTGGCGCCCGCTGCAGCTTGAGCAGGTCTTTGGCCATGAGAATTCCGATGATGTTCTCGCGCTCTCCGTCAAAGACCGGAAAACGTGAGTGGGCCGTATCAATCACCGTGTTCAGCAACTCGTCAAACGGGGCCTGGATGCTGACCAGGTCCATGCGGGTCGCCGCCACCATGACATCGCCCGCCGTCATGTCCGCCATGCGAATCACGCCTTCCAGCATCGCGCGGGACTCGGCACCAATGATTTTGTTGTCCTCCGCCTCGACCAGGGTCTCGATCAACTCCGCCGTGGAGTCGGGCCCCGGGTGGATGAACTCGGCGAGTTTTTGCAGGAATGTACGCTTGTCTTCCTTGTCAATATGGCGGGAGGGATGGGGGTCGGACACTGACGTGGGGGCAAGAACTGCCGTTGTTTCGGAACCCCGAGGATAGCGGATTCAGGGCGGGCTACGGGTTTGCGCATCCAGCACGTCGCGGCGCACTTCCTGCAAGGTGGCAAGAAAGTCCCAAAACTGCTTGGCCTGGACTTTGAGTCGGTAATCGGTCTGGGCGATTTGCTCGTCCAGCATTTCCGTCACCCGGCTGTCCAATGTCGCTGGTGGAAGCCGCAAATGGGCCTCGGATTCCGAGCCATCCCGCTCCACCACAGCGCCTGCTTTGCGCGCAATGTTGAGCATGGCCGCATTTTCACTCAATGCGTGAATGAACATCAGGCTCACCCCATCATTGGTGGCGTGCATAGCCGCGCGGTCAAACAAGCGCGCGCCGTAACCCCGACCACGCGCCAACGGCAACACAGACACCCCAAATTCGGCGCAGGACTCATAGCCACTGTCTTTGGCGTACGCCAGGTGCGCCATCGCAATAAGGTCAAGTTTGCGGTTGTATATACCGAAAATCTCATCCCGATCGAAGTTCAGTGCGTCGACGTACTTTTGAATCTGCGTGTCCTGCGCGAGGTAGCCAAAGCGCAAGTAGCGATCATGCCCCTCCAGCGACAGCAAATGTTTGGCAATCCGATCACGATGATTGGCGCCCAACGAGCGAATCGGAACAATGACCGGGGCCACGCGCGGCACAACCGACTCATCCGCCCGGTTTGAAGGCGGACGCAAGAAGTGGCGCCCGACGCCCAACGAGGCTTTAATCAGATCTTTTGTATCAACCATGGGCGGAATATACGGGTTTTCCCCTAGTGATGCCACTCCAAACATTATTTTGCTGTCGCAAAAGCGTCGTAAGACCAGGAGGACACATCCCCTTCGCCAGCCATATTCTTCATTTCCATTAGCTTAATGAAGAAGTGTTGACTCACACCCATTCCAAAAAATGACCCACCCAGCGGCCTGTGATGCATGTGGCTGCATTGATGGGCGCCTACACTCGCTTCACTTATGGATGCAGTACACACGATCAGAGAGGCAGTCGCCCGGGTAGAAGTCCTGCGTGCATTGACCGCCGCCAGCCCCGCCCACCGTGACGCCATCCAGGCCATCAAAGGGTTCCAGGCGCAGCGCTTCTCGGGCACCTACTGGGACTTACTGGTTTCAGCAGAGTTCGCGGGAGCCGCCCGGTTCTTCCTGGAGGAGCTTTACAGTGACAAGGACTACTCGCTGCGTGACGCACAATTTGCGCGGATCGCGGGAGGGTTGCAAAGATTTTTCCCAGCCCAGGTGGTCGCAACCGCGGTGTCATTGGCCCAACTGCACGTTTTGACCGAAGAGTTGGACCATGAAATGGCCGTCGCGTGGATCGTCGATGTCGCCGATCCGAATACCCCGGCCAATACAGCCCTGCGGTACGTGCGCGCATGGAAGCGCGTTGCCCGGCGGGATGACCGAAATCGCCAGTTGGCTGAAGTTCTGGCGGTAGGGTATGAGCTGAACCGCTTGACGCACACGCGGGGGCTTCGATTGATGCTCAAGTTGATGCGCAGGCCCGCCATGGCGGCAGGAGTCGGGGCACTGCAATCATTTCTGGAAGCGGGATTCGACACCTTTTCCGATATGGCGGCTAAAGGTGAGAGGGCCAACGCGTTTCTCAGCCTCATTCGTACGCGTGAGTCCCATTGGATCGACACACTCTTCGATGGCGAAAATTCCAGCTGTGTATTGGCCCTGAACGAATGTTTGAAAAAAGCAGGCTAAAAAGGCATCTTGGGCATGCCCTTCATGCCGCCCATCCGCTTCATCATTTTCATCATGCCGCCGCCCTTCATCTTTTTCATCATGTCCTGCATCTGCTCAAACTCCTTGAGCATGCGATTGACTTCCTGCACCTGAACCCCTGCACCGGCAGCAATGCGGCGCTTGCGGGTGGCCTTGATGAGTTCGGGTTTGCGGCGCTCAAGTGGCGTCATGCTGTGGATGATGCCTTGCTTGCGGCCAATGTCTTTCTCCGCCCGGTCCATGTCCATCTGTCCGGCCTTGGCGGCCATGGCCGCTGGAAGCTTGTCCATCAGGCTGGACAGCCCACCCATCTGCTTCATCTGTTGAATCTGGGCCAAAAAGTCGTTTAAATCGAAACCAGCACCGCTCTTGACCTTGGCCGCCAACTTTTGCGCGGCTTCCATATTGACGCCTGCGGTGACTTGCTCCACCAGTGCCAATATATCGCCCATGCCCAGAATGCGCCCGGCATGGCGTTCGGCATCGAATACTTCCAGCCCATCCAGTTTTTCACTGGTACCGGCAAACTTGATGGGGGCACCGGTGATTTGGCGCACCGACAGTGCGGCGCCGCCACGAGAATCACCATCGGTTTTGGTCAGGATGATGCCCGTGAGCGGCAAGGCTTCCTTGAAAGCCCGTGCGGTGTTGGCGGCATCCTGGCCCTGCATGGCGTCCACCACAAACAGGGTTTCTACCGGATTCAGGGCTGCATGCAGGTCCTTGATTTCCTTCATCAAGGCTTCGTCAATCGCCAAACGACCCGCGGTATCCACCAGCAACACATCAAAAAAGTGCTTTTTAGCGTAGTCCAGCGCGGCCAGTCCAATATCGACTGGCTTCTGGTCGGGCGTACTCGGGAACCACTCGGCACCAGCCTGGGCGGTCACGGTTTTCAACTGCTCAATAGCCGCCGGACGGTACACGTCACCCGATACGGTGAGCACTTTCTTCTTGCGTTTCTCAATCAGGTGTTTGGCCAGCTTGGCGGTGGTCGTGGTTTTACCCGCACCCTGCAAACCGGCCATCAAAATCACGGCGGGTGGCTGGGCTGCGAGATTGATGTCACTGACGCCCTCGCCCATGGTGGCGGCCAGCTCTTTGCTGACAATACTGACCAGTACCTGGCCGGGTTGCAAGGAGCCCAGTACATCCTCGCCCATCGCCTTTTCTTTGACGCGTGCAATGAAGTCGCGCACCACAGGCAGGGCCACATCGGCCTCCAGCAACGCCATGCGCACCTCGCGCAACATGTCCGAGACATTGGATTCGGTGATGCGGGCCTGCCCTCGCAACTCCTTAACGAGTCGGGAAAGTTTGTCTGAAAGAGCTGAGGCCATGGGGTGTATTCCGGTGCAGGGAGCAAAACGCTAAACTGTACCCATGATTTTAGCCAGTGCGCCCCCCCTCGAAGTGATTCTTTCGGTTTTAGCCTCCGTGGCCTATGCGTGGCCTGCCGTTCGGGCCTCGTATTTGAGCCAGGCGTCCGCGCGCGCATGGGTAGCTGCCGCCTGGCTGATGCATGGAGCCCTTCTGTGCTGGAGTTTGCTCGGAGAGCAGGCCCATTTTGGCTTCGCGCCCGCACTTTCAGTGACTGCTTGGTTGGTGGCTGCAATTTACGCAGTAGAGAGCCAGATATTCCCGCAACTGCGCACCCGCTGGACCCTTTGTGCCCTAGGTTCGGGAGCCGTCATGTTAGCCTTGGTCTTCCCCGGTAGCACAATGTCGCCCACGGCCTCTGTGTGGCTACCTGTGCACTTGGCGTTTGGTGTTGCGTGTTACGGTTTATTTGGAACTGCTGTAGTACACGCCTGGTTTATGACCCGCACGGAGAGTCGAATTCGTTTGGCGGAAGACCCGCACAGTGGCCTGCCCTTGCTAACCCTGGAACGACTGACATTCCGATTTGTGACTGCTGGATTTGTACTGCTGAGCGCGACGCTACTTATCGGCGTGCTGTTTGGTGATGTGGTGTACGGCCATGCGCAGACGTGGCACTGGAACCACAAGACGATATTTTCGGTGCTTTCCTGGCTGACTTTTGCCGTGTTGCTGGTCGGGCGTGCACGCTTTGGCTGGCGCGGAAAGCGG
>CAJASG010000308.1 GCA_903944555.1 uncultured beta proteobacterium | reverse complement strand
TGACCTGATGGCTCAACTGTCCAAGTCAGTTCCGGAAAACGCCAAGCAAGTAGGACAAGCAGATTTAAGCCTTTACATCACGTTAGCGATCACAGTTGAGGCGATTGCCGAAAAACTTGGACCACCGTATTGCGACAAGAACGAAACTCCGGTAATTACACAAATTGCTGAACTCATTGCTAGCAAATATCAATCCAAAGACGGTAGATCTTTAATCCGTGGTCAAGGTTTGGAAATGATCAGAAAAAGACTGACCTTAGCCATGAAGCTCAAGTCCAAGCAACCAGAACAAACCTAGTAATTACCTATTACCTCTGGTAATTACCACCCGAATAACGCTCGAAATTTGACACTCCTTTCACCCCATCCTGTGTTGCTGGGGGTGAAAGAGAGCAATGACGATTGAAGTAAAAAGTGAGGGGATCAATCCCACAGCGTTCACGGTAAGTCCGCCAGTGACTACCGGTACAGCAGAGAGGGCAGCGACTCCCCAGCCTATTTCGGGCGGGGGCGGCACCAAAGGTGGCGAAGCCGGAAAAGGGGGTGCTGTGCGGGCCGTTGTCGCCGGCTCCCCTGCTTTACCCCCCTCGGTTGGGGCGGCGGCCACAAATGGCGGGAATGGTCACGATGGCCAGACAAGCAAGGGCGGAGCAGTTGGTGGCGAAGGTGACCCTGCGTATAGCGACCATGGCGATGAACTGGTGGTCTACATCGCAAAACCCTGTGTCAATCCAGTGGTGCAAAAAATCAAGGACCGTGGCTTGTATCGCCGTGACACCGGCAAAGGAAGCCATGAATTTGATTGTCCCAGTGATGAGGTCAAAGTCTCTGGCGAAGATTCGTTAGCGGTTTACATAGAGCCAGACGCAGCCCACCCAGTTGGACAAGTGTTTTGTCGTCACTCCCATGACGACTACAGCATCCGCAATCTGCTGGAAGCACTAGAGGTGACTTGGGCCGATGCACGCCACCGGTCTACGATTTGTGCGTATCCCGGTGAAATGAGTGCCGTACTGCAGGCAATGGAAGCCGAGTTGGCATTGTCCGGAAGGTTCTTCCACATGGGCGGGACTCTGGTGATGCTGATCACCGATGCCAAGGGCGCCTTGACCGTAGCACCACTGACAGAGCAAGTCTTGACTCAGGCGCTATCGGCGATCTGTGATTGGGAAAAGCCGGATGGCCGAAGCAAAGGCCTTGTCCGGTGTGACCCAACGCCACGCTTGGTGAACATGCTGTTTCATAAGCGTGACTACAAAGTACTGCCGGAGTTGAAGGGCGTAGCGCGACAACCATTCTTTGGTGCAGCAAAACAAGGAATGCCTGTTCTGGTCGAGAAGTCCGGCTATGACGAGC
Source organism: uncultured beta proteobacterium (assembly GCA_903944555.1). Classification (GTDB taxonomy): domain Bacteria; phylum Pseudomonadota; class Gammaproteobacteria; order Burkholderiales; family Burkholderiaceae_C; genus Allorhodoferax. The sequence goes on along the minus strand of CAJASG010000308.1, from coordinate 1,678 downwards.
AAAGTGGCTTGTACTGTGTGTTCCGTGGTCAGGACTATGAACTGCCGGAGCCGACCATCGCGAACGCCCAAAAGGCCATGGAACTGATACAGGACTTGGTGTCCGAGTTCCACTTCGTGGCCGAGGTTGACCGTGCGGTGGCGATATCTGCGATGTTCACAGCCGTATTCAGGCCAAGTATTGGCTTGGCCCCTGGGTTTCACGTCCGTGCGCCAGTGATTGCAAGTGGGAAATCCCTGCTGTGCGACATGATCGGTAGCTTCGCCGGTCCCGATGGCAATAAGAAGGTCAGCTATCCCCGCAATTCTGAAGAGGCTACCAAAGTCATCTTGTCAGCGCTCTTGACCGCGCCTGCGGTGTTGGAGTTCGACGACATGGATTCCGATTGGATTCCGCATGGCGTGATGAATCGGATGTTCACCAGTGAGCACATCTCTGAACGCATCCTGGGCGTCAGCAAGATGGCAACTGTCGGTACGCGTACGACCGTCTTAGGTTCAGGGAACAATGTCGGACCCATCCGTGACTTGACGCGCAGAGTTATGACCTGCCATCTCGATCCACGCTGCGCAATTCCTGCTGCCTTGGTTTACAGAAAAAACCCGGTCGAAGTGATCCGCAATGCGCGCGCCAAGTACGTCAGCGCCGTGCTGACCATTGTGAAGGCGTGGTTTGCGGCAGGGTCCCCAAAGACAGATGCTCCCAACATCGCGAGTTTTGGAGGAGAGTGGTCCGATCTCTGTCGCCATCCGCTCATCTGGATGGGACTTACCGATCCTGCGGCCGCATTCTTTGACCAGATCAAGAACGATCCGGATGTCGAAAACCTTGGTCATTTGTTGAAAGCTTGGGATAAGGCATTTGGTTCCAAAGACACCACCATCCGTGACATGGTGGACAAGCTTCACTCTCACAAAGATTTGGAGGACGCCTTGATCGAGTTCCCTGTAATGGAACGCGAAGCTCTGAATCGGTCCAAGTTTGGCTGGCTTCTGAAAAAGAACGCCAACCGCATCGTAGATGGCTTGATGTTTGTACGTGTTGACGGAACAGAACGCACCGCCTGGAAGGTGGTTCGAGTTGCCGCTAAGTCACCGACTTCACCGGCTTTACCTGATTTGGTTGGGCAGGTACAAAAAGTGGTGACGGATGCCAAAAGCTTGGAGGAATAAAAATGAAAAATTCTGTACAGAACTCCCGAGTTCGACACCAAATCCCGTTTTTCCCGGTTTTTGACCCCTCGACCCTAACAAAATCAAGCACTTAGCGGCGTTCATTTGAATTTCCTGTACTGGCAATTTCATTTCGTTTAAGTGTTGGCAATAGCTGTTGTGCTTTGAAGTTGTTTTTGCTACACTCCCTCCATGTTCACCAAGCTCACCCGAAGCGGCGGCCACACCTACGTGCAGCTCGTTGAGTCTTTCCGTGATGAAACCGGACGTCCCCGCCAGCGCACCGTCTCCACGCTGGGGCGTTTGGACGAAACCGGTGGCCAGGTGGATTCGTTGCTCAAAGGTCTGCTTCGTGCCAAAGGCATGCCGGCCTCGATGGCCGATACGCCGCAGGTTGCTTTTGAATCGGCATTGGCTTTGGGCGATGTGTGGGCGTTGGACCAACTTTGGAAAGAACTCGGATTTGACGCTTTGGCCGGTGTCTTTCGCAAAGCGCGTTACACCAC
>CAJASG010000307.1 GCA_903944555.1 uncultured beta proteobacterium | reverse complement strand
GTGGCTCCACCATCACGCAGCAAGTCGCCCGCACCTTTTTGCTCACCAATGAACGCACCGTGTCACGCAAGTTCAAGGAAGCGTTGCTGTCGCTGCGCATTGAGGCGGCGCTGAGCAAAGACCAGGTGCTAGAGCTCTACATGAACCAGATCTACCTGGGCTCGCGCGCCTATGGCTTTGAGGCCGCGGCCCAAACCTACTTTGGCAAAACGCTGGCAGTGCTCAGCCCGGCCGAATGCGCCATGCTGGCGGGCTTGCCGCAGAACCCGCGCAACGTGAACCCGATTCGCAACCCCGAGCGCGCCCATGCCCGGCAACAGATCGCGCTGGCCCGCATGTACAAACAAGGGGTCATCACCGATGCGCAATACGCCACGGCCAAGGCAGAAAAACTGGTCGTGCGCAAATCGGCCACCGCCGAGATACATGCCGAGTTCGTGGCCGAGACGGCCCGCCAGCAGGTGTTTGCGCAGTTTGGCGACAAGGCCTACACCCAGGGCTTTGACGTGACCACCACGCTGGTCGCCACCGAGCAGCAAGCCGCCTACCAGGCCCTGCGCCGCACTCTGATCGAACACGCCCAGCGCCAGCCTTGGCAGGGCCCGCAGGACTATGAAGACCTACCCGCCGACCTGCAAAACGACGACCCCGCCGTGGCCCAAGCTCTGGCGGACGTGGACGACGATGAAGACCTGCGCGTGGCCATCGTCACCAGCGCCACCCAAAACTCTGTGACCGTGGTGCTGGCCTCGGGTGAAATCGTCAAAATCGACAAGGCCGGTCTGCGTCTGGCGCAGGCCGGTTTGGCCCCCAAAGCTCCGAAGGCTCTGGCCATTCGGCGCGGCTCCATCGTGCGCGTGCTGCAACAAGGCAAAGCGTGGCTCGTCACCCAATGGCCGCAAGCGCAGGGCGCCATGGTGGCGCTGGACCCCGCCACAGGCGAGGTGCGTGCGCTGGTCGGCGGTTTTGACTTTGCGCACAACCAGTTCAACCACGTCACCCAGGGCTGGCGCCAACCCGGCTCCAGCTTCAAGCCCTTTATCTACGCTGGCGCGCTGGACCACGGCGTAATGCCCGAAACCCTGGTCAACGACATGCCACTCACCAACGTGGGCGACTGGGACCCCGGCAACTCCGACGGCAGCACCGACGGCCCGATCACCGTGCGCGAGGCGCTGACGCGCTCCAAGAATCTGGTCACCATCCGGCTGGTACAGCTCTTGGGCGCACCCGCCATGCGCGACTGGACCGCACGCTTTGGCTTTGATGCGCAACGACAGCCCGACAACCTGACGCTGGCGCTGGGCACCGGCGCCACCACCCCGCTGCAACTGGCCAGCGCCTATGGCGTGCTGGCCAACGGCGGCTACCTGCTGCCCAGCACGCTGATCAAGCGCGTTGCCGACAGCAAGGGCGAGGTGATTTTTGAAGCCCCTGCGCAGGTATTGGACGAGAGCCTGCGCGTTACCAGTGAACGCAACACCTTTGTCACCAACACGTTGCTACAGGAAGTCACCCGCGCCGGCACCGCCGCACGCGCCCAGGCCACGCTGAAGCGCCCCGACCTGTACGGCAAAACCGGCACCACCAACGAGGTCGTGGACGCCTGGTTTGCCGGCTTTCAGCCCGGCCTGGTCGCAGTGGTGTGGCTGGGCTATGACGAGCCGCGCAGCCTGGGCAGCCACGCATCGGGTGGATCGCTGGCCCTACCCGCGTGGATCGAGTTCATGGCTACGGCGTTGAAGGATGTGCCAGTGCGAGAGGTGAGCCCACCCGAAGGCGTGCTCAAGATCGACGGCAATTGGCGCTACGCTGAGTGGGCGCTGGGCGGGGGCATCGTCAGCTTGGGGCTGGACAACCAGGTGATCGGGCCGGGCTTGATTCCGAAGGTGCCAGTGATTGAAGTGCCGGCTACCCAGTGATGGCCCGTGTCGGGCCGTGGCGCAGCGGTGGCGAACCCACCTGACCCGGCTGTATTTCTAGCGGTGATCCCAATCACCGTGCGGCAAATACGAACCGGCAAACGCGCCGACATGCTCAGGAGAGTGAAGCTTGTGGTGGGCCGTCAGGAGTCGATAGATCCTGATGACTACGGCGGTGACGCGCCAGTGAGTTGCATTTATAGACATTCTCGCCCCTCTAATAAACTATGCATACAGTTTATATCGTTTAAACCTGCGGCACAATGCGATTTGTCAAGTGTTTACCCTGCTTTTACAGCCCATACGCCCGCATTCACTATCAATTTGGTAGCTCTCGAAGCAAGCCCCACGGGCACTACTTGTCCTGCATCACGATCAGGTCGTCTGCCGCCCCCTGGCGCAGGCGCTGTAAGTGCAGGGTGACCAAGGGGTCTTGTGGGTAGAGCGTGGCCAGCGCCTCGAACGCCGCCCGCGCCCCGTTCATCGGTGCGTTGTCACCCTGCGCCGTGCCAGCCTGGAGCATCGCCAGCGCGGCTTGGTAATCTGGTGCAGGGGCGCACAGCCCAAGGTCCAGCGTGGCATTCGGGGTGAACACCTGCAAGGCTTGGGTTTTGCCTTTGAGCACCAGGCGTCCTACCGCGCGCATGGACACACCCACACACCCGGCCAAAATTTCCTGTGACACGCAGACCCGCGTGCCCAAATGTTTGTTGACCGTCTCCAGCCGGGCAGCCGTGTTGATCGGATCGCCCAGGGCGCGGTAGTCGAACAGCGTGGTACCGCCGAAGTTGCCCACAATCACCTCCCCGCAGTGCACGCCAATGCGCGTCAAGCCCCACGGGATGCTCTGGGCCTGCAAGCGTGTGGCATAGGCCGTGGCGAATGCATCCATTTCCAACGCGCAGTCCAGGGCGCGCTGGCGGTGGTCGGCTTGTACCACCGGTGCCGAAAACAGCACCACCATGGCATCGCCCACGAACCGGTCCAGGGTGCCCTCATGCCGGAAGACGATGACTAGCATGGCCTCCAAATAATCATTGAGCAAGGCCACCACCTGCTCCGGGTCACGGGCTTCCATCATGGGTGTGAAGCCCGCCAGATCGGTGAACACAAAGCTGCACACCTGGCGCTGCCCGCCCAATTGCAGCTGCTCCGGATGCGCCACCAGATGCTCCACCCGGTTAGGCGACACATAGCGTGAAAACGCCGTGCGCAGCCAACGCTGTTGGCGCTCCACCACCACATGGTGCACCGTGCTGCACACGCCGAAACTCAGCAACATGACCCAGGCTGGGTTGACCGCGTCCACCAGCCATCCGTGCTCAACAAATGCAAACCAGGTACCGGCCCACATCAGGGCCATCACGGCCAGCAGCACACCAGCCGCCCGCTTGGCTGGGGCACCCAGGGCTACCAGACCCACCAACAGCGCACCTAAGCCCATGGCCAGAGCCTCCAGCCCAACGGCCCAGGAGGGGCGCTGAAGGTGCTGCCCGGTCAGGACTTGCTCCAAGGCATTGGCATGGGCCAGCACACCCGGCGTCAACTGCCCCATGGGGTTGGCCCGCATGTCCATCAGGCCGGCCGCCGAGCTACCTACCAAAACGAGATTGCCGGACAACAGCTCGGCGTCCACCGTGCCACGCAGCACCTGGCTGGCCGACACATAACGGGAAGGTACCTCTTCGGTGTAGTGCAACCACAGCTCAGCCTGCGCATTGGTCGGCACGGTGAGGCTGCCAATGTGCAACTCCTGCACACCTGCCGCATTGCTGCGCACCACGTAGTTTTGTGCGCCCTGTGCCACACGCAAGGCCTCCGCGCTCAAGGAGGGCGTGCTCTGCCCATTCAGGGCCAGCAGCATGGGCACACGGCGCACCACGCCATCGCTATCGGCAGAAAAGTTCAAGGCCCCCAAACCGCTGGCGCGGGCCGCCAAAACGGGCAGGGGCCCTACCGCAGCATCAAAGCCAGGCAACCAACGCTGCGTGTCTGTCGCACCACTGCTCACGATGCGGTAGGGCAATGGGGGCGACGCAATAGCGTGCGGCGGCTGCACACCTGCGCCCACCGCGTGTGACAAGCTGCTGCCCAGCACCACCCGCCGGTCCACCATGGCAGAAGCCAGCGCCGCGTCATGGTCGGGCATTTGCTGCAGCAAAGCGCTCACTGCGGGCACACGCCAAAGCTGCGCCATGGCGGCGGGTGAGGTGCGGTCAGGCTCTGCCAGCAACACGTCCAGCGCAATCACGGCAGCGCCCGCGTCATTCAAACGGGTGATCAGTTCTGCGATGCGGGTGCGCGGCCATGGCCATTGCCCGTAGTCTTTCAGGCTGGCTTCATCAATGTCAACCACCCGCACTGGAACCGGGGTGTAGACCCGCGGATGCCACCGCTGGTACTGGTCGAACTGCGCCAAACGCAGGTTTTGCATGGCGATGGGCTCTGCCAACCACAGCGCCATGGACGCCAACACCAGACCCAACACCAACGCAAGTGCCCCGGCGTGGCGCAAAGCCCCGGGCAATTGGTC
>CAJASG010000306.1 GCA_903944555.1 uncultured beta proteobacterium | reverse complement strand
GACCCCCGCACGTCCCACCACCATTTTGGAAAAGCCTGATGTTTAACGATATCAGGCTTTTTTATGGTAAAAATTTTCCCGTACATGTGGGTTCTTAGCTCAGTTGGTAGAGCAGCTGACTCTTAATCAGTAGGTCGCGTGTTCGAGCCACGCAGGACCCACCACATAAAGCCTCGTAGAATATGAAAAGCCTGCTATCTTTTGGATAGCAGGCTTTTTTGTCTCTTGGCTGTTGGTAGCGTATTGGTAGCAGATGATTTATTGCGTTTTCGCCGTGTTGGAGCGCAAAGCACTTTTTTCATACGCCTCAATTTGCGGCAATGGATACAGAACGCGGCGCCCCAGCTTGATGAAACTTGGGCCGCAGCCCTGCACACGCCAATTGGCTAACGTAACGATATGGATGCGCAGACGGCTCGCTGTTTCGAGCGTCGTCAGGTTGATGGCTTGGTTCATATTGTCCGACCTGGCGTTCATGGTGCGAGTTCCTGTGGTTGGCTGATTTGCCCAAACAGCGGCGGCTGCATTTCAAAGTCCAGCTGCTCGCGCTCGGTGCGTATCTTAGGCAGCTCGCGGCGGCGCTCCAGCATGCGTTTGGAGCCAAACGAGGCCCACTCGAACGAGTTGGCATTGCGCGCCTCCAACGCCAAGCGGCGAACCCACAAGCTGCTGCCAATTTGCTCTAACTGGTTGGCCATCTTGTTGAATTCGCAGATATAGCGCTCCTTGATGCAGGCCGCTTCCTTGCCTGTGAAGCCCATCACCATGAACATAAAGCCGTCCTTTGTCATGCGGACTAAGCGTTCCTTGCGCGTGGCACCATTGGGGCCAGGTATGCCCTGCATCGTCAGCTCAAAATTGAGCGCACGATATGTTTCGCTGCAAGCAAGTTCGTCATAGGCGCGCAAGACGTTGCCATGTTTCTTGCCGAAATGCATTGCCACACGCAGGGAGTCGGTGACAAGGGTGGCGTCGTAGACCATCACGTATTCTGATGCTTCAAGCATGGGGAGCTCCTCCATGGGCGGCACTGATAGCGAGCAGCTTTTCCAGCACCGCATCCACCACAATATCGGCGGCGTCCGGGTCGTTTGACGCCGGCTGAACATCCGACATGGCCACTTGGTTTGACAGGTACTGCAGCAAGGCAATGACGCCATCCAGTTCTTGCATGGTTAGCATGAGAGCCCTCGGCTAGGGATGGACAGGTGCGCCGCACCGGCGGGTCGCGCCGGTACAACACGCGCAGGAACGTAGACATTCTTGTCGGTGGCAGTCGGCAAGAAGTTGAACGTATTGGATGTGGCCTCGCCCACGGCGCGCTGGCGCGGTAGGTAGTTGGCTTGATACGGCTTCTTTCTTGTACTCACAAGGCACTCCTTTGTTGCATGAGCTGGCGTAATTCCTGGACGGTGGTGGAGACTTCGGAACTGAACAGCCACAGGGCGGTTTCCAGCTTGGCGATGTAGTCCTCGTCACGTTCGACGCGGACGTAGTGCAGTTGCAGTTCAGGCGGGAAGGCCGGGTTGTAGCTGGCGAAATACCAGTGGCTGCGCCCGGTGACAAACAGGCAACCCTGCACCTGCGCGATGTAGACGGCGGGCGGCTTGTCCACCAAGCTCAGGTAGTCGTAGTGGGTGTCCTCGTCCGGGCACTTGATCTCGAAACCGGCATCGTCATCAATCAAGCCATCGGGGGAGCAACCAACCGCCATACGGTTCAGGCGCACAAAGCTGACGTGTTCCACCAAATGGCCGGTCGCGTTTTCAAAGGCGCGGCAGCCATCGGGCTCGCGGTCGATACCGACTTGCATGGCTCGGCTCGGGCGCATGGGGACCGTGGGCACGCCGGTGACGATTTCCAGCGCCCGGGTCACCAGGTATTTGCGTCGGGTCAGGGATTCAGAGCTGCTGCGCCCTTTGGCTTGTACCGTGCCGAAGTTGGAGGCCGTCGCACAGCCAAGACGCAGCTTGCGCCACGCCTCGTCTTGCTGACCACCGTTGATGATGGTCCGCATGGCTAGAAAGTCTCTTTCAGTTCGTCAAACTTGGCTTCCAGCGTCTTGCGTTCCTCTGCGTCGGGCACATCCACAATCCACTCGGCCGCGATGTACAGCGCGTCGAGGTTCTTGGCCGCGTTCATGTTGGTCATCACGCTGGCAAAGGTGACGGCGGGGCGGGGTGGGGTGGTGCCGCCTGGGGTTTCGACCGTGCGCGATTGGTCCGCTTTCACCCATATTGGTTCGAGGTCATCGCGGTGGCTGTCGAGCTTGGCCCGCTCACTGGGCGGCACGGTTTTGAACCACGCCTTAAAGGCGTCGAGTCCCTTTCCTGCAGCGGTGCGCGCCTCTTGCAGCAACGGTGATTCATTGGGGTCCGGCACCAGTTCGACGCCACCCATGTCACGCGGCGCCGGTGCGCTGTCGTCCAGTTCCGTATCGGCATAGACCCCCAAGATGACGCCCGGGGCAAACAGGCGGGACCACTTGCGAACCGCGACATAGCAAATTTGCTGTTTTGGGTCGGTGGCCCATTGGGTGGAGAAGCGCGGAAAGCACTGCGTCATCAGCACCGTCATTTCGCGCGGCACAGTTTCACCTTTGAGGGTGCAGCTGCAGATAACCCCCAAACCCACTTCGTCGGCGGCCTTGTAGGTTGGCACGTAGTATTTGCCGCCCTTGTCCGACTTGCGTTCTTCGACCTTGCCCAGCACTGTGCTCCAATCTCCGATAAAGGTGTAATGGAACTGCTCTTTCACGGGCGCGCGGGCGGTCACCACGGCGCTAATCAGCTGCGCCTCGTAACCCAGCACGCCGCCTTGGGTGACGTGGGTTTTCTGTGCCACGGCAAACGGGTTCATTTCCCACTGGGTGGCCTGCATGACCACAGCCATGCAGTCAGCGACATTGCCCTGCAGGTGCTTGGGCACGGTAGCGACACCGGCGGCCATCACTTCGGCAAATTTGAAAATCCGGTCCATCGCATCACCCGACAAAATCAGCGCCGAGCTGACGGTGTTGGTGAGCGGGAGTTCAGCGGTGGCCACGGTTTGCAGCGCGCCCTGTTCGGTCTTGGTAGTGGTGTTCATGGTTGGACTACTGGTTGAAAACAGAAGGGGACAAGTCGGTCAGAAATTCGCCAAAATCAAAGGTGGCCAGCCAATCCAGCACCTGGGTGGGGGTGGCATTGAAGCCGTCCGCCAAAAAGGCCACGATGGCGCGGTCGGTGGGCCGGCTGGGCTGCGCCAGGGCAGTGGCGTCGATGGCGACGTGCGGCGCGGACTCCGTGGTAGGGGTCGGCTCTGCTATTAAAACGGGAGCTGTCTGCGCATATTCCACGGATGCTAGAGCTGCTTTTTGCTGCGCCAGGTCGGCATCATGCAAGCGCTGGCGCTCGGCAAATTCAGCCCGCTCGGCGGCCAGTTGGGCACGTTCACTGGCCAGCTCGGCGGCCGCCTGGTCGGCTTCGGCAAAGGCTTCGGCCGTGCGTGTGGCCAGTTCCTCCTGGGCCTGCTTGAGCTGCGCGGCATGGGCCTGCTGGGCTTGCACGATACGGGTGCGCTCGGCTTCGTCGGCGGCACGGGCGTCGATGGCGGCTTGCACGGTTTGGAGGGTGTCGGCATAGGCAGTGGCGGCCTGTTCGGCAAACTCAGCAAAATCCACTTCCATGTTGACGGCGGCTTGCATCGCCAACAGGTTCACCATCACCGACTGGGCGCGCTGTGCGTTGCGGCACAGATTGGCGGTGGTGCCGTAGCTGCGAATCTCGGCAATGCGCTCATGGATGGCGGTAACGCGGGCGCGCTCCATGGCGGCGCGCAGTTCTCGTTCGGCTTCCTTGCGCGCTTCCTCGGCCTTGATTTGGGCATCAATCGGAGTTTCCACCGCCACCAGCTCCAAGCGGATCCGTTCGGCCTCGGCGTCGATTTGCTTACCGCTTTCCAAGAGCGGCGCCTTCAAGGCTTTGCGGGTGCTTTCCACTTCGCTGCGCAGGCCGCGCAGTTCGGCCCGGTCGGCCTTGGCTTGCGCCATACCGGCGGTGTTGGTGACTTCGTATTGCACGCCGGCCATGCGGGCACGCAGCACAGTGAGTGCGGCTTCGGTAGCGCTGAATGGGGCCACTTCAAGGGCCACGGGGTCAAGTGTCTCGTTCATAGGTTCCCTTGTGGGTCAGTGGGTGGCGGTGAGACGCACGCGGCGGGCCAGTTCGGCATTGGCCTGCTCGAACACCCATTCGGTGTCACGCTGCGCCAAGCCGGCGTTGAAGTGCGGCGGTTCTGGTGGTTCGGTCTTGCTGGCCAAGCCGATGCAAAAGCCAATCAGCACAGAGACAAGAAAGGTGATGGCCAGGTAAAGCAGGCAGGAAATGAGCGTCACGGGTTGGCTTTCGTAGTCAAGGTTTTGTGCCCACGGTGCGTAAAGCACTGCAGGGTGGTGTCGCGCCACTCGTAGGCGGCGTTGGGCCCGCAGACCGCTTGCGCGAGCTGCTCTTGCCGTTGCGCGCGGCGCTGCTGGGCGAGCGCTTCGATGGCGGTAGCGTTTTCTTCGTCTTCGGCATCGATTGCGGGACCAAGGTAGGCCAGCAGCAATGCGAACATCAGCGTTAGAAGCAGGGTGATGACGTGGTGGGTCAGGCGGCGATTCATCCACCCACCCGTTGAACGGAGTGGTGGTGCTGGGTGGTGGTGTGGGCGGTCGTCAAAACAGGCCCCAGTGCTGTGGGTTGCTTTGAATCTGCAGCTGCAAGGCATTGCGGGACTGGCGCAGGCCGTAGCCGTCCGCCAGTTTGTCGGCCAGCATCGCCAGGTCAATGCGTCGGGTGGTGTTGGCGTCTAACGGCGCCGGGGCCGGTAGCGCAGCCGCTTTGGCCGTGGCGGCCGCGTACTGCGCAAACGTGGTGACAGACATATTTCACTCCTTGACCGAACAACTCGGTAGAGTGAATTATCACCAATGTGGTATTTAAAACAAGATCTAACAGGTATTAATCATGTGGTAATTTTATAAACTTACCACGGGTTGATAAAACGCAACTGTAAAGAAAACCGACACCTTAACGTGAGGGTCTAGATACAAAAATGCGGGATTTTTATGGTGATTTCAACAGGCACAAGTCAACCTGCTAGAGTGATTTGTGAGCAGATTGCAGATACCGTGACGGAGGTACGGTTTCTGGGCGCAATGTCGCTGACTGAGCTAACGCATCACTCTATCCTGGTGAACCAAAGCGTGCCACCCGCCATGTCGATGGTGGTGCGATTGGATATGGTGGAGTTGTTGGCCCCGGAGTTGACGGGTTTTGATTACGCTGTTTGTAACCCTGGTATGAGGGTGGCGGCGGTGGTG
>CAJASG010000305.1 GCA_903944555.1 uncultured beta proteobacterium | reverse complement strand
CAGCGACTCGCCACCACGCTCCAGTAGGGCAGACTCGTTCATCAGCACCTGAATCCCCAACGCCTCCATACCCGGGACCATGCGGATGCTGTCGTGGTTGCCCAGCACGGCAAGCACCGTCTTGCCCAGATGCGGCCGCAGCAGTGCAAGTGCGTCCAGCGCGGGCTGAAAGGGTCCGAAGGTGCGAAAGCGGTAGTCCCCGGTCATGACACAGAGGTCATACGACAAGCCCTGAACACGGCGAATCAAATGGTGGATGTATTGCGGGTGGATGTCCAGGTGCAGGTCACTCAGGTGCAGCAGGGTAAGGCCGTCAAACGCTGGTGGTAAATGTCTGAGCCAGACGTCGTTGGTGATGTTGCGGATGTTCATCACATTGCGTCGCCCCCGCCCGTGCAGACCGGTCACCGTCAGTGCCGCGCGAATCAGGCCGTGTACGGAGTACCAATTTTCCAGATGGAAGAAGTGCGTACCTTTGCGCACCACATGGCTTTCGTGTTCACCCTCCAGCCCCAAGCGCTGGCGCAAGTGCACGCGACCTATGCGTGCCTCAAGGGTCATGAGCGCGTTGCGCTCAAGCTCACTGCAGTCGGACAGTTTCATGGATGACGCAACTTTAGGTCACCCACCCGTACGGGGTTTGACTTTTCTCAAAGAGCGGTGGCACTTGAAAAAATGCGAAATATCAAGCCGCAGGAGTGACCGCGAAATACGCTTGTGAAGCGGTCTTTTATGGCCGCTCGTTTGAGCGCGCATGCCATCAATTTTCAACCCAGTAAAGAATGAAGGAATAGAAATGACTTCCAAAGTAACCACCACAGGATCTTCCCGCCCCAGTGGCAATGGATCAGGGGCCGGGCGCACGCCTTCCATCGAGGACGCCGCCCATACGCTTAAAGAGGGGATTGTTCAAAGCCTGTCTGGCCTGAGTACGATTGAGTCGGACATTGTTGCGCTGGTTCGGAAGACGGTGGCTGACACGCTGCGTGCCGGAGGCTCTACGGCCGGTGAGCTGGTCAATGTCGTCCACCATGTCGTTATGGGCACCATCGGCGCGGTGGAGCAGGTGGGCGCTGGATTGACCATGAGTATCAAAAGCGTGGCCAAGGGCATCGTAATGGGCGTGCATGACGTCGGCGGGGATGTGGTGTCGGCATCGGCCGAGACCATGCGCTCGGTGGTCAAGCATGCGGCCGCAGTGGGCTCGGATGTCGGCGTGGTCGCCAAGCGCGCGGTGGACGGTGTAATTGAAGCCACCGTGGACGTGGGCGGCAATGTGGCTCAGGTTAGCAAAAGCGCCATTGAAGGCGCTATTGAGGAGGCGGGGAAAGTCGGCAATATGGCGGTCAAAACCGTGAAAGACGTGTTGGGCAATATCCGGGGCAGTCTGGGTGAGTCTGCCGAGGCGTCATCCCATGGCGCAGGGAAAAAGTCACAAACAGGTGCCGCCGGCAAGGCGGTGTCGCACTGATCCGAGTCAGGAGGGGGGTGTTTTGGCCGGTCGGAGTGGCACGAGCCTGATGCCGGTCGATCCGACAGCCATAGGCGCTTGTGATGAGGCGGTGATATCGGCCAACGTTACCCGGTCCAGTTCTGCCAGGAAGCTCTGCTCTGCTTTTTTGATGACTTGCTTGAGCATGCAGTAGCCCGTGAGGGTGCAGGTATTGTGGTCGGCGTCAAAGCACTCCACCAGCCGAAAGTCTGTTTCGGATTGGCGCACCACATCGCCGATGCGGATCTCGCTTGCGGGCTTGAGCAGGCGCAGGCCGCCGCCGCGTCCGCGTGTGGTTTGCAGTAAACCCTGGCGCGCCAGGTCGTTGACGATCTTCATTAGGTGATTTTTGGAGATGTCATAGCCCTGTGCAAGCTCCGCAATCGTGACTGAACGCTCGGGGTGGGCGGCGCAAAACATCAAAACGCGCAAGGTGTAGTCGGTGTAGTCGGTCAATCGCATCGGTTCCCTTCCATGGAACTACAGATTGTCATTGCACAGGTGGTGCATCCATTAAGATGCATGTAAAATACTTCTAATATTAACACCCTGGCGTAATGGACGCCGCTGCGCGATGAAACCCGTTCCCCTGCCCATGTTCAAAATCGGTGAACCTACGGTGTCGGTTGCCCACGGGCTTCCCTTGCTGCGTCTGGGTTTTCGGCCTTTTTATATTGGAGGGGCATTGGTGGCGGCGTTGCTGGTTCCTCTGTGGCTGGCGATGTTTCTCGGGGCGGTGCAGTGGTCGCCAGCGGTTGCGCCTTTGCTGTGGCATGCCCATGAAATGCTGTTCGGTTTCGCCGTGGCCATCATTGTGGGTTTCTTAATGACTGCGGGCAAGGCATGGACCGGGCTTGCCACGCCACGGGGGCCTGCGCTGGGTGCTTTGGCCTTGCTGTGGCTCAGCGCGCGGATCGCGGCAATGGTGGGCCCGTATGCGGTGTACGCCGTGCTGGACCTGGCGCTGCTGCCCATCGTGGCCATCGTTCTGGCCCGCTTGGTGCTGCGCGCACGCAACCATCGCAACTTGCCGTTGGTCGGGATGTTGTCATTGTTGGCCTGCGCCAATGTGGGTTTTCACTTGGCGGTGATGGAGGTGCTGCAGGTGTCCGCACTAGCCCCCCTGTATGCCGGTTTGGCGCTGATCACCCTGATTGAATGCGTTATGGCCGGGCGTGTGATTCCGGGCTTCACCATGAGCGCCACACCTGGCTTGAAACTGGTGTCCACAGCCTGGGTGGAATGGCTCACGTTGGGGTGCACGGGGCTGGGCCTAGCGCTGTGGGTGATTGCGCCCCCCAATGGCGTGACGATGGGGGTGCTGGCACTGGCCGCTGTGTTGCATATTTACCGCTCGGTGCGTTGGCGCCCCTGGGTGGCGCGCAGCCGTCCGATTCTCTGGATTTTGCATGCGGCCTACGTCTGGCTTGCCGTGGGCCTGGGGCTGCTGGCTGCGGCCCAGCTGGGTTGGGTGGCGGTGTCGGCCGGTGTGCACGCGCTGGCCGTGGGGGCCACAGGTGGGCTCATCATCGGCATGGTCACTCGCACCGCGCGTGGCCACACCGGCAGGGTGTTGGTCGTGTCGCGGGCCGAGGTGCTGGCCTATGTTCTGGTGATGGCAGCCGCGGTACTGCGAGTCTTGTTACCGCTGGTCGCTCCGTCCCTGTATGGGGCTGCGCTGATCGGCGCGGCAGTGGCGTGGTGCACGGCCTTCACGATTTACCTGTGGATGTATGTGCCTTGGCTGATGAGCGGCCGGGTGGATGGCAAGGACGGCTGATGCGCCCTTGCGTGCTGGCTTAGCCGTGGCAGGCGCCGCCGGAGCAGCAGCCCCCGGATTCCTGGACCCGTTTGCCCAGCTGCACGCGCCACGCGGTGGGGCCTGCCTCCAGCACGTCCCAGGTAAGGCTTCCACCTGAGCGGCTTTTCAGTTGTTCATGCAAAGCCTTGGGGTCATGGTCGGTGGTGACTTGAAACCATTGGCCGGGTTGCAGGCTTTCAAAATAGCCAAACACCACTTGCTGGCGCTTCAGAGGTGCCAGACCGCAAAGGTCCAAGGTGTTGGTAACAGCAGTTTCAATCGACATGGAAGGCTCCTTGACAAGGTGAAGTGAGGAATGTATTTATATATGAGGTATTTTGTGTGCCTCTTTATTGTAATGATTCCTCAAGCCGCGGTTTTGTTCAAGGCTGCGCTGTTGCCGGTGTTGTCTTGTTCTGTTGCTCGGTCGGTTGAGGCGCCCCATCGGGCTGGCTTTGGGAGAGCCATTGCATTGGGCTGATGTCGAATGCGGCGGACGTTGCTGCCACCACCAAGCCCACGGTGACCAGCGCCAACACCAGTGTTTTACGCGACACGGTGCGCTCCTATCGGGCGAGCAGCACCGGCACCGGTGACTGGTGGATCACGCGCTGGGCCACGGAGCCCAGAAGCATGTTGCCCACCGCACCCATGCCGCGTGTTCCCATGGCAATTTGGTCTACCTGCAGGTCCTTTGCGGTGCGCACGATCTCGTTGGCGATCACGCCATACGACCGCACTGGCTCCCCAAGCTTTATGCCCTGGCCTTTTGCATATTCGGTGGCATTGGCAAGAATGGTGGTCTGGTGCTTTTTCT
>CAJASG010000304.1 GCA_903944555.1 uncultured beta proteobacterium | reverse complement strand
GAATTTGAGATCACCGTTGCAGGCCTGCAGGCGATAAAAGGCCTGCTGAAAGACATGCGGCTTGTGAATTGGGTTTGCTAGCTCGCCTCCGTGAACATTCGCTCACGTCGCAGTGACGTCGTCAAGTATTGCAGACCGCACTCAAGAAAACACCTAGACTACCCGGGACGCTAGCCCGCCTTGAGGACTAATCTCATGATTTCCATTCATATTTAAGGAGTGAAACATATGCATTTGGTTCGCCTGGTTTATGTTAGTACCGTGCTCGCCGATCTAGACCTCAATGAACTATCGAAGCTTGCGCAAACCAACAATCTGAAACATAACCTTTCTGGTCTACTGGCTTTTGACCGAAAGTACTTTATTCAGGTGGTTGAGGGTGGGCGCACCGCCGTCAGCGGCTTGCTGGCAAACCTCTTTTCAGACCCCCGCCACAAAGATGTGGTGATACTGGAGTTTGACTATGTCGATAAACGAGATTTCGGGCAGTGGTCGATGCAGTTCGTCCCGCTTGACACATCAATGAAGCAGACGATTTTCAAGCATAGCGTCGGCAAGACTTTTGATCCTTACGGTTTCACTAAAAATAGTGCACTGTCATTTTTAATGGACATACGACCGGCGGTGACCGGGAAGTAACTTCGTTTTGCGTTATTTTTTACTTATTGAAATTCGGTGGTATCCATCAACGCTAAACAGAAGCAAATCATCAGCAAGTGACAAGGTCTGTATGCCCAAAACCCCTGGAGTAATCCAGTATGGAAATGACCACGGGCGATACGCGAAACAGACGCACCTGCTCAGGACTCGGCATTTTCATCGGCAGCGGTCGTGCCTCGGGGTACTTCCGCGGCAGCATATCCAAAATTTTTACCGCTTGGGCTCGATCATCCACAGCGTGGGCACGGGCTGCCATCGACAAGCCGGTAATCGACATCAGATCCGCTGTGTCGTGGTCAATCGTCAATGAGAGCCGGTCATCGCGGGCCAGATTTTTGGCCTTCTGACTGTCCAGACCACAGAGGAAGTACAAGACCAGACCTTCATTCACGTAGCCCACCGTCGTTGCTTGCGGCCAGCCATCCGGGCGCAACGTCGCCACCGTCATGATGCGATGCTGGTCCAAGATCGACAGGATTTTCCGTCGTATTTCGTCGTCCATGGGGTGCCTCCATAATCGCCAACAGGCAAAGTTACGTGGCATTTTTTGCCGGTTTGGTCACACCGCCTTGATCTTTCTCACGGGCTGACCGCGTCAGGACGAATCCATCGAGGAACCAATGAACACCCTGTCAATAGCGGATACTGCTACATCTGGAATAGTCGCCAGCCCTACTGCAGTCCATTATTTGGTCAAATCGGCCTAAAGCACCCGCAGATACTGCGCAAGCAGCTCCTAAAATGATAGCAAACAGTCTCGCTGCAGCCCAGTCCATCTCGCTCCCCGGCGATATCGAAGCCAATATTCTGGAACACCTGCGCTTCATCAACGCAGCCCATGGGGCCGGGGTGCAGATGTTGGTGTTCCCCGAGCTCTCCTTGACCGGCTACGAATTGCCGCTGCTGCAGCGCTGCCTGCTCCAACCCGACGATGCCGGTCTGGCCCCCATACGCGCCCTGGTGCGCCAGACCGGCATGGTGGTCACTGTTGGCGCACCGGTCACCCCGGTGGATGCGTCAACCAACGCCCTGCCCGCCATTGGCGCGATCACCTACCTGCCCGACGGCTCCCACACGGTGTACCGCAAGGTCCACCTGCACCCGGGGGAAGAACGCTATGCCTCAGCGGGCGCAGCAGGCAGCAGCCTCTTGCCCTTGGGGTTGGAACGCGTGGCGCAAGCTATCTGCGCTGATATCACCCATGCCACCCACCCGGCACACGCGGCCCAAGTGGGGGCGACGGTGTATGTGGCGGGCGTGCTGGAGTCTGAGGCTGGATATCTGGTGGACGCTGCGGCGATGCAGCAATATGCCCAGCGGCATGCCTTGGGTGTGCTGATGGCCAACCACGGTGGCCCATCGGGCGGCTATGTATCAGCGGGCAAAAGCGCCTTTTGGGCACCCGGCGGGCAATTGGTGGTGGCAGCACCCGGCGCGGGCTCCTGGCTGGTGATTGCTACGCGCACCTTGGGCCAAAAATCACCCTCATGGAGCCCACTTCTGGTACCCATGGCGTAGTGGCCTGCCCTGATCAGGCTCAAGAAATGTGATCGTCAGCGCCGCCGCGCTGAACGCACCCCGTTCAACTCGCCCACAATTCCCAGTACCTTGGCCAGTCGTCCGGACTCGGGCACCTCCACCGTGAAGGTCATCCAGGCGGTGCCCTTGACCGACTGGGTTTGCACGCCGATGACGTTCATTTTTTCCTTGGCAAACACCTCCGATATATCGCGCAGCAGGCCTTGGCGGTCGTTCGCTTGCACCGACACATCCACCGGATAGACCGCCGTGCTGCGATCGGCCCCGCCACCGCCCCACTCCACTTCAATCACACGGTCGCCGCTACGGGTCACCATGTTGCGCAGGTTGGAGCAATCAGCGCGGTGCACGCTCACCCCCCGGCCACGCGTCACAAAGCCACTGATGAGGTCTGGCGGCGCCGGTTTGCAGCATTTGGCCAACTGGGTCATGAGCGAATCCACGCCAACGACCAAGACGCCACCTTTGGCCGAGTGGCTGGGCAAACGTGGCTTTTTGAGCAATAGAAATTCGTCGTGTGGCAGCACTGGTTCGGGCGGGCGCAAAACAATCTCAATATTGCGCAGCGAGAACTCGTCTTTGCCCACCACCTCAAACAACTCCTCGGCAGAGTTGAAGCCCAGCTGGGATGCAAGGTCGTCCAGCTTGATCGCCGTCTTGCCTTCGCGTTGCAGCAGCTTTTCGACCGCCTCGCGGCCTTTGGCAACGGTCTCCCCCATTGCCAAGGCATTGAACCAGGCGCGCACCTTCGCGCGGCCCCGGTGGCTGGCCAAAAATCCCAGTTCGGGGTTGAGCCAGTCACGCGATGGGCCGCCCTCCTTGGCCACCGTTACTTCCACGGTCTGGCCATTTTTGAGCGGGGTGTTCAACGGCACCATGGCGCCATCGACTCGGGCACCCCG
>CAJASG010000303.1 GCA_903944555.1 uncultured beta proteobacterium | reverse complement strand
GGTGCGTGGGCATGGAGTTCTGCCAGGCTGGCCGATACGGTGGCTTCGGGGGGGCCGTCGGTGTTGAAAACCTGGCGGCCTGGTGTGGCCCAGCGGTCGACCCGCGACTGCGGGCACATTTCCCCGCCCAGGTTGATCACGCGCAGTGTCGGCACATCCTGGCTGAACAGGGCCAGCAGGGTGGGCACCGCGTGCAACACCGTCACCTGGTGGTCCTGCAGCGCCAGCGGCAGAAGCTCGGGATCGGAGGCGATCTCCTTGGGCGCAATCCACAGCGTGGCGCCGACCAGGTAGCTGATCCAGATTTCTTCGAACGACATGTCGAAAGCGACCGAAAACCCCTGGTACACGCGGTCATCGCCGCGCACGCCCAACACGGTGTTCTCGCTGCGCAGAAAGTGGCAAATGCTGCCCTGGCTGATCTCGATGCCCTTGGGCTTGCCGGTGGAGCCCGAGGTGTAAATCACGTAGGCTGGGTGCGTGGACAGCGCTCCTGTGCGGCGTGGCAGGTCTTGTGGCGCGGGCAGGGGGCTGCATAACTGCTCGGCCGTCCAGATGCCCGTGCTGGGGTGGGTCAGGCGAGGCGCGAACTCCACGCACGTCACGATGCCCACCGCTTGGGCGTCCTCCAGGCACACTGCTATGCGTTCCACCGGCGTATCGGCATCGAAGGGCAGCCAGGCGGCGCCGGTCTTGGCGATGCCTGCCTGCATGACCAGCAGGTCGATGCCCCGGGGCAGCCACAGGCCCACAATGTGTCCGGGCCGCACCCCTGCGCGGATCAGGTGGGCGGCAACCAGATCGGCCTGCGTGTTCAACGCCAGGTAGGTCAGCTGCTGTGCGCCAAAAATCAGCGCCAACTGGTGTGGAACACGGCTGGCGCTTGCCTCCAGTAGATCGGCCAAGACTTCGGTGCGGATCAGATCCGGGTCGAATGGGCCTTGCAGGATATTGGGGTGATTGGCAGGGGCCGGCAGAGGTGCCGCCGAAATGGAGTCCATTCCCTCTCAGGGCGAACGGTGCAGCCGGGGCGAGGACAGCGCCACAATCTGGTCGCTGGTGGCAGCGTCCACATTGGGGTGGCGTGCCAGCAGCTTGGCGGCCAGCAGCAGGGAGCGCAACTGCTGGACGTCGCGCACCGTAGGGGCGACTCTGATCTGGGCCAGCGCGGCGTCGCTATTGCCGCTCTGAACCAGAGCGGCTACCTTGGTAGCCCAAACGCTTTGACGTGACATGGCGGGTTTCCTGAATTCGGGTTAATTTGGGAGCCATTTTGGCACATGGCCCCCGTAGAACCTGCGCAACAAGCTACCAAAAAGATAGCGTCTGTTGACGCGTGTCTATTTGAGCTTGACGTCGCCGGGGCGCAGCTGCCGGACCAAAAAAGTGTCGAACTTATCCTCACTCCAGCGCATGACCTGGAGGCTGAGGCTGGCGTCCTGGGTGGAGGTGAACACCAGGTAGTTGAACTCGAAGGCCTTCGTTTTGTCACCATCGGGCTCAAAAGTTCCATCATCCGATTCTTTGTTGTTGTAGCGGTAGGAGACGCCATCCATCCGCAGTTCTCCTTCCTCATCCTCTTCGACCGCGTCCAGAAATTTACGGGGGCGGTCTGCCAGTTTGCGCAGGTTAACCCTGCGGACCACGGCTTCCAGTTTGGGGGGCTTCGCGGTGAGGTCCGCATACAGCACTTCTTCCTGGTCTGCCCCGGAGGTTGCGCTGATTTGGTACCAGGCCGCACCGTCCGCGCGCACCGGGTGCACATGGGTCACCGTGATTTCCCGCAGCGGGGCTTCGCCCTTGGGGTCCGCCACCGTGAGGACCGCGCCAATTTCTATTTGGGGCAGGTCTGTGGCCTCCAAGGCGTGGCAAGGCACCAGTGCGGCAAGGGATACAAGTGAAAGCAAGCTGTTTAGGCATAGGCGACGCATGGTCATGGCAAAAATCCTCCTGATTAGTTCTTTGAATTCTCATATTAGGTCGAAAGACCGCCGCTGTCATCCCCGACAATGGAGCTTCTAGCAGCTAAACCCCACTCACCATGAAATCGCGTTTCCCCGCTGGCGGCCTTGTTTACTCCACAGACAGCGGGCGCATGTGCCCCGAGTGCCGTCAGGCACAGGCGGACTGCCGCTGCAAGGCGCTGGCCGCGCGTCCGGTGGGCGATGGCATTGTGCGTGTGTCGCGGGAGACCAAAGGGCGTGCAGGCAAGGGCGTCACCGTGGTCAAAGGCGTATTGCTCGACGTGGAGGCACTCACCGCCTTGGGCAAGCAGCTTAAGGCCTTGTGTGGCTCCGGTGGTACGGTGAAAGACGGGGTGATTGAGGTGCAGGGCGACCACTGCGATCGGGTGATCGAGGCCCTCAAGGGCAAGGGTTTCACTGTCAAGCGCGCCGGAGGCTAAGCGATGCAGCCCGAAGATTTGCAACTGTTAGTGACCCGCACCATGCCGTTTGGCAAACACCAAGGCATTTTGATTGCCGATTTGCCGGGGAATTACCTAAACTGGTTTGCCCGCGAGGGGTTCCCCAAGGGAGAGATTGGCCGCCTGTTGGCACTGATGCATGAGATTGACCACAACGGCCTGTCGGACCTGCTCAAACCCTTGCGCCATCGTTGATGTTTGATTGAAAGGAAAACACCGTGAAACATCTGTACTTAGCCTTCATCCGTGTGGTCATTGCCAGTGTGGTGACCTTACCGGCCTTCGCCATAGAACTGAGCGCCGCTGATTTGGTGGCCCAGCGCTGCGCTACCTGCCATGGCGCCCAGGGGCAGACGACCTCCC
>CAJASG010000302.1 GCA_903944555.1 uncultured beta proteobacterium | reverse complement strand
GGCCAGGCGGATTTCGGTGTACCGCATAGCCGCTGCGTTGTCGCCGTCCACCGAGCCGAAATTTCCCTGTCCGTCCACCAGCATGTGCCGCATGGAGAAGTCCTGCGCCATCCGAACGATGGTGTCATAGACCGACTGGTCACCGTGTGGGTGGTATTTACCAATCACGTCACCCACGATACGCGCCGACTTTTTGTACGGTCGGTTCCAGTCGTTGTTCAGCTCGTGCATGGCGAACAGCACGCGGCGGTGAACCGGCTTCAGTCCGTCCCGCGCATCGGGCAGGGCGCGTCCTACGATCACGCTCATGGCGTAATCGAGGTAGCTGCGCCGCATCTCCTCTTCAAGACTAATGGGCAGGGTTTCTTTGGCGAACTGGGTCATGGGGCGATCTTGGCTATGTCAGGGACAACCCCCGATTCTACGGCCCGCCAGATGTAGCGCTGATGCAACGTTGCTGGCCTTTGTTTTTGCCATACTGGTTGCGGTACTCGCCGATTGGGGAAATCAAGGTGTCGCTATGGCACAATAGGAGCGTAGTTCTAAAAACGTCAGTATTTAGGATGCCCCCCATTTTTGCAGCGCTGCTGCAGTTTGTTCGTAAAAAGGAAGATCATGAAGAAATTGAATAAAGTCGCAGTCCTTATTGCTGCCGCAGCACTCGCAACCGTCGCTGGCGCACAAGAAATCCACAACTGGAAAAGCGCTGCCGGTGATGTCTGGAAGAACGTTGACGGCCAATGCTGGCGCGATGCAAGCTGGACTCCAGCTACTGCGGCTCCTGGTTGTGCCACAGCGCTTGAAGAAAAAGCAGCTGTTGCTGCCAAGGCTGCTGCTCCAGCCGCTGCTGCAGCCGCTCCAGCTGCAGCCGCTGCTGCAGCCGCTGCAAGCAAGGTGACTTACGCTGCTGATGCGTTCTTTGACTTCGATAAAGCCGTTCTCAAGACAGAAGGCAAAGCCAAACTGGATGACCTCGTGGGCAAAGTCAAGGGTATCAACTTGGAAGTGATCATTGCAGTTGGACACACCGACTCCAAAGGTACCGATGCCTACAACCAGAAACTGTCGGTTGCCCGTGCAGAAGCTGTGAAGGCTTACTTGGTTTCCAAAGGTATCGAAAAGAACCGCGTTTACACTGAAGGTAAAGGCGAAAAGCAGCCAGTGGCTGACAACAAGACCAAAGAAGGTCAAGCCAAGAACCGCCGCGTCGAAATCGAAGTGGTTGGAACACGCGCTAAATAATCTGATTCATTTCACGATTGTTCAAAAACCCGCTTCGGCGGGTTTTTTGTTGTTTGACTCATAATCTTTGTATGAACACCACATTGAATGTAGACCCCGCCGAGATTGCGAAATTTTCCGCACTAGCCCATCGCTGGTGGGACATGGATAGCGAGTTTCAGCCTCTGCACCAGATCAATCCGCTTCGTCTTGAATGGATCAATTCCATTCTTCCGTTACAAGGTCTGTGTGCTTTGGATATTGGATGCGGTGGGGGCATCCTCGCTGATTCCATGGCGCGCAAAGGTGCGGATGTGCTGGGGATCGATTTATCGAGCAAAGCGCTCAAGGTTGCCCAAATGCATGCGCTTGAGGCACAAACGCCCCGTGTTGCCTACCGTGAGGTGAGCGCAGAGGCGCTGGCCAGCGAGATGCCTGGTCAGTTTGACGTGGTGACCTGCATGGAAATGTTGGAGCATGTGCCCAATCCGGCGTCCGTCGTGCAGGCATGCGCCACTTTGGTTAAGCCGGGTGGCTGGGTGTTTTTCTCGACCCTGAATCGCAGTCCCAAGTCATTTTTACTGGCAATTCTGGGTGCGGAATATGTCTTGAATATGCTGCCGCGTGGTACCCACGAATTCGCCAAAATGATTCGCCCCAGCGAGTTGGCAAATTATTGCAGGAGTTCATTTCTGGATGTCCGACAGACCAGTGGCTTGGAATACAACCCTTTGACCAAACGTTACTGGTTGAGTGATGACACGGGCGTGAACTACATGTTTGCTGCGCAAAAGCAATGAGCGATCTGCCTATGCCGGTTTTTTTGGATATTTCTGCGGTGCTGTTTGATCTGGATGGCACGCTAATCGATAGCGCGCCTGACCTGGGAGCGGCTGCAGACCAAATGCGTCTGGATCGAGGCATGCCTTCACTGCCATACGAAGCTTACCGTCCAATGGCCGGTGCCGGTGCGCGTGGCATGCTGGGGGTGGCTTTTGGCTTGGTGATGGAAGACCCGCGCTTCGATGCCATGCGGGAAGAGTTTTTTATCAATTACGAGCGATGCATGACCCAGCGCACCACCGTATTTGATGGGGTTGAGTCACTTATTCGTGAAATTGGCGGCCGCCAGTTGTTGTGGGGTGTTGTGACCAACAAATCTTCACGTTTCACAGACCCGTTGACCCGGGCAATGCCCTTGTTTTCCACTGCGGGGGCCATCGTCAGCGGCGATACGACGCCGCACGCGAAACCGCATCCCGCACCCCTGCTTGAGGCTGC
>CAJASG010000301.1 GCA_903944555.1 uncultured beta proteobacterium | reverse complement strand
TGAGCGCGCCATCCACCAACGTGCTCCGGCCATGCCCCACCACATCACCCCCAACCAAGGTAACAGCGGCACATAGTCCTCCGTTATCGGTTTGACGCTGATCAGCCCCAGCCAGTTGAACATTTTTCCATTGAGAAATACGCCTAAAACCCCCGCGTCTATTGCGTAAGCAGCTATGAATTTGGAAGCAATGGCAAGCACACCCAGTGGCCACAGCCAAGCTCCCCACCCCGCGGTCAGTCGGACCATCACCAGCATCACGGCCATGCCATGGAGCACACCAAAATAGATAAAGCTATGGGGAAACAACAGGGCGGAGCCCGCCGTGACCAACATCGCACAGGCGGCGATTTGCAGCCAGCGCCGCCAAAACCGCTGCCAGCTTTGGCCTTGTGCCAATGCAATGGCCTGCCCTGCCCCCGCGCACAGCAAAAACAGGCTCAGGATGCAGGTGCGCTGCCACGTCCACACCGGGTCACTGTAAAAATTTTGTTGGATGTAGCCCGCCTGGCTCAAATCAAAACAGAAGTGAAAAACGGTCATCCACACCATGGCCAAACCACGCAGCACATCTACCTGCTCAAATCTTTGCACGTTCATGCGCCCGAGTGTAAGCAGTACCCGTGACGCGCCTGTGTGGGCTTGCTGGGATAATGGAGCCATGTCCCTGCTCGCACACCAACTAGAACTCCTGTCCCCGGCGCGTGACGCCGACATCGGTATTGAGGCCGTCAACCACGGCGCCGATGCCATCTACATTGGGGGCCCGTCGTTTGGCGCGCGCTCCAGTGCTGACAACAGCGTCACCGAGATCCGGCGCCTGGTGCGCCACGCCCACCGCTTCAACAGCCGCGTCTTCGTCACCATGAACACCATCCTGCGCGACGACGAGCTGGAGCCCTCGCGCAAGCTGGCCTGGCAGTTGTATGACGCCGGTGTCGACGCCCTGATCATTCAGGACATGGGCTTGCTACAAATTGACCTGCCACCGATCCAGCTGCACGCCAGTACCCAAACCGACATTCGCACCCCCGAGAAGGCGCGTTTTTTGCAGGATGTGGGCTTGTCGCAGATCGTGCTGGCCCGCGAACTGGACCTGCAGCAAATCAAGGACATTCGCCAGCAAACCGACTGCACCTTGGAATTTTTTGTGCATGGCGCGCTGTGCGTGGCGTACAGCGGCCAGTGCTACATCAGCCACGCCCACACCGGGCGCAGCGCCAACCGGGGCGATTGCAGCCAAGCCTGCCGCCTGCCCTACCAAGTGACCGATGCGGCGGGGCGCTTTGTGGCGCACGACAAACATGTGCTGTCCATGAAAGACAACAACCAGAGCGCCAACATGGCAGCGCTGGTGGATGCGGGAGTGCGCAGCTTCAAGATCGAAGGCCGCTACAAAGACATGGGCTATGTAAAAAACATCACCGCCCACTACCGCAAACTGCTGGACGAACTACTGGAGCAGCGCCCCGAGTTGGCCCGCGCCTCCAGCGGCAACACCACCTTTACCTTCACGCCTGACCCAGACCAGAACTTCAACCGCGAGTTCACCGACTATTTTGTGCAAGGCCGCAAGGAAGACATTGGCGCTTTTGATACCCCCAAGAATCCGGGCCAAGCCATTGGTTTTGTGACCCGAGTCGGCCCGGACTGGGTGGAATTGGAGACCAATGACGCCCAGACCATCCTGCACAACGGCGACGGCCTGTGCTATTACGACCTGCAAAAAGAGCTGGTGGGCATGGCCATCAACCGGGCGGAGCCTGTCAGCAACGCAGGGCTGGGCCACTGGCGCGTGTTCCCCAAAGACCCAATGCATGGCTTCAAGGACCTGCGCAAAGGCTTGGAGGTCAACCGCAACCGCGACACCACCTGGGTGCGCGTGCTGGACAAAAAATCCAGTGACCGGCGCATCGGCGTTTGGGTGAATTTTGACGAAACGCCGCAAGGCTTCGCCCTGACCCTGACCGATGAAGACGGCAACACCGCCACGGCCCAGATGCCGGCCGCCAAAGAAGTGGCTGATGATGCAGCGCAAGCGGAGTTTCGCCTACGGGAAAACCTGGCCAAGTTTGGCGCCACGGTGTTTGAACTGGCAGGCGATCAAAGCAGCATCACGCTGAACCTGGCGCAGCCCCGGTTTGTGCCCGCATCCCTCATCAACCCGCTGCGCCGGGAAGCCGTGGAACTGTTGGAGGCCGCGCGCCTTGCGGCCTACACCCGTCCGACCCGCGCCGCAGCGGTGCAGCCCCCGGTGCCCTACCCCGAAGACTCCTTGAGCTACCTCGCCAATGTGTACAACGCCAAAGCGCACGATTTCTACGCCCAGCATGGCGTCAAGGTGATTGCCGCCGCGTACGAGAGCCAGGAAGAGGAAGGCGAAGTCAGCCTGATGATCACCAAGCACTGTGTTCGCTTTTCCATGAGCCTGTGCCCCAAGCAGGCCAAGGGCGTGACCGGTGTGCAAGGCACGGTCAAAGCCGAGCCGCTGATGCTGATCAACGGCAAAGACAAGCTCACTCTGCGTTTTGACTGCAAGCCCTGCGAAATGCATGTGGTCGGCACCATTCGTAAATCTGTACTGCAAAGCAGTCCAAGGTCCGCGCATGGCACCCCGGTGCAGTTCTACCGCACACGACCGCAAACCTAAGACCACAAAATCCGCCGATAGTGCGGATTGTCAATTCCCGTCGATGTGGTTCAGCTGTAATTCCCTATAGAGCGGTCACGGACCGCGTTCACCAAACTACAGGGAATTCAATATGGCGATTACCGCTGCATCCGACACTACGCCAACCGCCACTGCGGCATCCAAGGCGTCCACTAAAACGGCCAAATCGGCTATGGCGAGTCGTCCAGCCAAAAAGGCGACACCTAAAACGGGCAAGGCCAGCACAACGGTTCCCGCAACCCCTGCATCTACGTTGAAAGAGGTCGCGGTGAAGAGCCGCAGAAAGGTGCACCGCGTGGTGCACCTTACCCGCGATGCATCAATCAAGTTGATTGATTCGCAACGCGCCATCTGGCTCGCCGGGCTGGGCGCCTTGGCCAAAGCCACCACCAAAACCGGAGCCAAGGGCGAGAAAGCCTTTGAAGCGCTGATCAAGGCCGGCGAAAAACTCGAATCGCAGGCCCGCGGCACTATTGACAGCAACGCCAGCCTGCTCAAAGTGCGCATTAACGATGCCACCAAAGCGGTCGACAACGGCATAGACACGGTGGGAGAGGCCTTTGACAACCGCGTCAAACAGGCCCTATCGCGCCTGGGATACCCCAAAAATGGCAAGACCCTGCGCCAATACCGGGCGCAGGCCAACAAGGGCGTTTAGTCGCGTGGCTGGGCGTCGCGTGGCGGGTCGCGGAGTAACACCCATGCAAAACGCGCACCCAAAATGGCGTTGCCCACAGCGAACACAGTGATCAGCAGGGACACGGTGACGCCCAAGGAGCGCGTTTGGGCCAACCAGCCCAGCATGGCTGACAGCGCGTTCACCACCAACATCAGCCAAAACTCTGACCTTCGGGGTTGAAACAAACGCCCAAGCTTCATGCCGCGACCTAACCCACCCACTTGCGGGCGTTGTGCCAGAGTTGCATCCAGGCACTGTGCTCGGACAGAATCTGGTCGGTCCAGCTCATCTGGATGTTACGGAACACCCGCTCGGGATGCGGCATCATGGCGGTGAAGCGTCCGTCTGCGGTGGTCTCAGCGGTCAAACCTGCTTGGCTGGCGTTCGGGTTGAACGGATAGACCTCGGTGGCCGCACCATGGTTGTC
>CAJASG010000300.1 GCA_903944555.1 uncultured beta proteobacterium | reverse complement strand
GAATTTGAGCAAGTCAAGTTTGGCCGCGTACCACAAGCCAATTTCTATACGATTGACTTTGTGGTGGATGGCAACATTAAGAAGGCGCTGGACACCCGCGACGCACGTTCGATGGAATGGCTGTTTACGTTTTCCGCAGCGGAAACCGGCAACATCCTGGTCGAGTATTTGGACCCATTGGGCAACCTGTAAGGGGAAACCATGGACGAAACTACCGGGAACGGTAGTTCGTGGGAGTCTTGGATTCAAGGCGTGGGCGGAAAGGTCATCGACCAATACGCCAGCGCCAATTGGACCCAACCCTACGAACTGCAAAAGCTGCGCATCCAAGCCATGGGTTCGGATGGTTACTACACCGAAGGACAGCAAGCACCAGTACAACGCAGCATCGGCGGCATCAGCCCAACCGTGTTACTGTTGGCCGGGGCCGCCGTCGTCGCGCTGTTGATGTTGAAAGACTGATATGGCAGGAGAAGGACAAGGCAGCATGGGATTCAATTTTGCCGGGGCCGGGCCAAAAGGCGGCGAGATCGGACTGACCGAAGCCAAAAGCAATTCAGCATTTGATTCAAGTGGCTGGAATGTGAACTTTGGAAGTGGGTCCGTCACGTCAAGCCCCGCCATGTCCACCTATCTGCCCTATGTGATTTTGGGCGCGGGATTGTTGGTTGTATGGCGCATGACAAAGAAATAAGCCTGACACCGGGAACATGGGGACCCGACGCGGAACGCTGGATAAGCCAAGCATTGCAAACCGCAACGCCTGACGATATCAAGTACCAAGTCGAGCACCAAGGGGCGCGGCTGTTCTACGTGCAGCACCAAGGCTCTATCAAAGGGGCCTTTGTGCTGCGCGTAGACCAGCACCAAGACCGGGCCGAGGGCGTGATTGTCGCCGGGGCCGGAAACGTGCCGGGGGTGGATTTGATGGCCGTGTGCATACCGGCGATTGAGTCCATTTTTGTCAATTGCCAGTCCGTGCGCTACCACACCGCCAAACCCGCCGTTGCCCGCAAGATGCACCGCCTGGGCTACATCGCCGCCGAAATTATCAGCATCAAACGAATAGCACCATGACCACACGCAAACAACTCTATGCCATGGGTGAAACCCTGGGCGACGGTGCCACCGAGCGCAAGCCGGGGCACGGCATCCGGTACGGCGGGGGCGGCAGCAGCAGCAGCAGCAGCAGCAACCCCACCACCAACATCGACCGCCGTTTGGCCGTCGGTGACGGCGGCGTGGGCAACACCGGCGACAACGTATCGGTGAACGTGACCGACGGCGGCATTGTCACGCGGGCACTCGATACCATCGATTTGAGCAACGCCACCAACGCCGACGGTTTTGGCAAGTTGTTGGAAGCATCCACCCGGCTGTTCGATAGGGGCGAGAACCTGATCGGGCAAACCCAAAAGGGCGTCGCCGACGCCTATGCCGCCGCGCAGGGCCAAAAGACCGGCAGCATCGACAACAAAACCATCATCATCCTAGCCGTGGCGGGCGCCGCCGCCGTGGTCATGATTCAACGCGGGAAATAAACACCATGATCGAAGCCTTCACCATTGGACAAGCCCGCAGCTATACCGGGACCGCCGATTTTTTCCGTTTGATTGCCACCGTGGGCAGTTGCGATATTCGCTTTTCGATTGCCGGGCGCATCATTGCCGAGCGTTTGGCCGTAGAAGCCGGATTTGCGGAACAATTCAAAATTGCGCCTTTCGATAAAGTCACGATCACCTCCAACGCGGTGCAAAACATCCAATTCGAAACCGCATTGGGCAGTGAAATCCGCTATGACCGGGGCGCATCCAGCGTGACCGGAACCGTAGCCATTAACGGGGCAATCGCATTAGATGCCGCAACACTGGCAGCGTTAGAAAATACGAACATCAATAGCGAACAATATGGCGGGTCGTATGTATCGACGGCAAGCCTAACGGCAAATACAGCAGTGCAAATTATTTCAGCAGCGGCAAATACGAACGGAATTTCCATTATTTCCGCGCAATATTGCCCACTGGCCGCCGGGGGGATATTGGCCGCATTTTTAGCAAAAGCAACCGCGCCCACATCGGTGACTGATGGGGTTCCGATACTGATCGCCGCAGGGAGCAATATTTACTCGGGTTGCATGGCAACAATGGCGGGAAAAATAATCATACCGGCAGGGCTTGGAGTTTTCACAATTTCAAATACAGCCGAAGTGGGTGGATTTAAATCCATGCTTTACAAGTTGCTATGAAAGCCGCCGCCTTGATCGCCGCCGCAAGTTTATTGGCCGTCGCCGCGTGGCAAGTCACGCAGACCGACGACGCCAGCACCGACACGGGCGGGGCGTGGGGCGGGGAACTGTTGGGCAGCGCAGACCAGATTTTGACCAACGCCGGACAAAGCGCCGCGCAATTTGTGGACACCATCACCATGGGCACCTTTCGACTTTCCAACATGGCCGCCGTCACATCAGCCGACCTGCAAAACGCCAATGTTCAGGCTTTGCTGAAAGTGATTCGCAAGGGCGAGGGCACCAGCGACGCCGGGGGCTATTCGCGCCTATTTGGCGGGGGCAGCTTCGCCAGCTTTGCCGACCACCCGCGCACCAAGGTCACGCGCACCATGGGCGGGAAACCGATCACCAGCAGCGCCGCCGGGGCCTACCAGTTCCTGACCAGCACCTGGGACGAAACCGCCCGATTGATGGGCCTCACCGACTTTTCACCCGCCGCGCAAGACCTGGGGGCCGTGGGCCGCATCGCCGCCCGTGGCGCATTGGACGACGCCAAAGCCGGGCGCTTTGATCTGGCCATCCAAAAGATCGCCAGTGAGTGGGCCTCTATGCCGGGCAGCCCCTACGGGCAACCCGTGATAAGTCTCGCCAGCGCCCGCGCCATTTTCGCCACCCATGGCGGCACCCGTACCGCTTAACCAACCCAAGACCACACCATGAAAAACGCCGAACTGATCGCCCTGGGCATTGCCGCCGTGGCCGTCTACATCCTGACCACCGCCAAACCAAAAACCGCCGTCACCAGTGCCGACTACAAACAGCCCGCCGGGGCATCGGAAATTATGGACAGCATAGGAAACGCCTTCACCAACGGATGGCGCTATTTTTCCGACGGCACCGCGATTGATCCAGCGGGCAGCTATTACAGCAATGGTTCCATGATCTGGAGCCCCTCCAAATGAAAACGCCCGACCTGGACACCGGAACCGTGGCCATCGTAGCCGCCGCCGTTTTATTGGGCGTAGTGGTGCTCAAATTTGGCGCGGACATGGGCAAGAAGGCCGGGGAACTGGTCACGGGCACCGTCGATTTGGCCGGGGGCCTGTTGAGTGGCAACAACCCGATTACCAACGCCGCCCGCACCGACGCCTACACCGACGCCGGAATCATTGGCACACTGGGAGCCGCCACCGACATCATCAGCGGGGGCACGTTGAGCACCGCCGGGGAAAGCCTGGGCGGATGGTTTTACGACCTGACCCACCCGGCACCCACCAGCAATAAAAATCCGGGGTATACCGGGAAATGGTAGCCGTCTGGACCTTTTTGGCAGGACTGGCCGGGGATTGGGTCAAGGACTGGCAAGCGGGCCGCGAGAACCAACGCGCCGTAGAAAAAGCCGTGACCGATAACCGCATCCGACTGGCCGAATCCGAGCAAACCCACAACCAAGAATGGGAAATGCGGGCACTCGAAGGGCGGGATTCCTTTTTGCGCCGTGCCAGCTTCACCGCCTGGAGTGCGCCACTGATCTGGGCCTACTTTGACCCGACCGGGGCCGCGCTCTACTTTTCGCAAAGCCTGGGCGCATTGCCCGACTGGTACGTCGGGGGCTACCTAGCCATCACCGGGGCCGTGTGGGGCGTGTCCGAAATGAAAGCCGCAGGAGCCTGGAAGAAATGAACAACGAAATTCTGGAAATCATCAAGCTGATTGGCCCTGCACTGGCGGCATGGGTATCGGTAAAGGTGACGCTTGCAGTTGCGCTGGAGCGGGCAGATACCGCATTGAAACAGGCGCAGCGCGCGCACGACCGGCTAGACCAGATGCAGGCTTGCAAACCGGGCCACTAAGCAGCGGGTCATTCGCCGCGCCGGTATCGCTGATAGCCAGCAGCCGCGCCAGTTGCCCCGTGGTTTTGCCGTGCGCCGCTTCATGCGCCTGGGAAAGACCACGATGGATGTTCAGCAGGTTGCCCACATCGAGCGCCGCCGCCTCACGACCCTTCGGGGTTTCATGCCACAGCAGCGCCAACACCGGCCACGGGCAGGAATCCTCCTTCAACCAGCGCCATACCGTACGCTCCGACACATGGACAAACTTCGACAGCGCCAGCGGATCGGTAAAAAGTTGCGCCATCAAATCGCGCAGATCGCCGCCGCGTAATGCTTTAGGGGCATAGGTTTTCATGACAATTCCCCGGCGCATTGTGCATCTCGGGCCTTCCTGACTATTTGGTCAGGATTGTCAGATAAACGTAAGGCGGCAAAGCCAGAAAAAGCCGGGTAACCATCGGGAGCGCCTTTCGACAAAGACGCCCAATGACAAAAACGTACTAGATACGATGTATAACAAATTCACTTTGACGTTTTGAGCATGGTTCAGGGCCGCAGCCCGCGCCGGTTCTGCGTAGCCAGCTATCAAAGAGATAGCAAAAACGACTGACAAAATGGCAGTCGAAGCACCGCCAGACAGTCGTTTTGCGATCATCATCCACATGGTTTTTCCTTCGGGTGACTGTGACCTTTCGGCCTGAATCTGCGCCGCCACTACAGCTACATCATCACCACTGAGGGCGCAAATCTGCGCCAATATTTTGTCGTTTGGCATTGATTTGCCATGCCGGTATGCACTCACGACACTATGAGTAATTCCTATCACCTTTGCAAGTCGATAGTCAGAATCAATTGATGCTTTTTCCTTTGCTGCATCTAACAAGTTTGCTACAGAAAACATAGCGGGGCCACCTTTCCACGGGTTGAACAGGCAGTATATGCAATGGTCCGTGACGTTTCAAGGTGCGCGGAACATTGACTAGTCGTTGGACCATGATAATAATCAACCCCGCACCAGATCGGAGGCTCAAAACCTTTCCACTCTGTCCCCTCCTTCTGGTGCCTTCGTTTGATTGGGCAGGGGGAAAGGTTACAGGGTGGAACCTATGAACATCAAAACCAGAATGGAATACGGAAGCCCCGTATCCGCATTTGAAATCAAGGGTTTGTATCTGACAAACCGCCAAGCCTACGCACTCATTGACATGGCAAAAATGGCCGGGACGATAGATTTTGGCCGTGAGAACTTCCAAGAAGATGAGTTTGAGGCGCTGGATTCAGCCATCAGTGAAATTGCATTGACATTGCAAATTGAAGGGTGGACCAAGCCATGAAAACCACCATCAAACTGACCACATCAAAGCGGATAACAGTAGAGCCTTGCAAGAAAACAGGCGGCGTCTTGCTGGAAATAATTAATAGCAGAGATAACGGAAAAGTCACAAGCCTAGAGGCTTTTCACCTCACAGCAGACCAAGCCGGGGTACTTGTTTTTGGCATTGAATGTGCCGAGCTTGAGGGGTAAATCATGAACTGGAACGAAGTCGCCGCCTATGCCATGGCCGCAGCACTGGCCGGGACCATCGCCGCAATCGGTGCTATTGCCTGGGTGACACCATGAACGCACCCGCCGCGCAAAGCATCAAAGACCTGCACCTTGCCCGCGCCTGGGCATCGGTCAAGCAAGTGAAACAAGACGACCGACAAGGACTATCGTCAAAGACCTGGGCCGATATTCCATTGCGCACCCGCGCCGTATTGGTCATGTTGGGCGCCACCAGCGACGCCGACCCGCGAGAAGTCGCCCGCCGTCCCTGGGGTTCACTGACCGACGCCGACCGCGACGGCATCGCAACCTGCGCCCGCGAAATTGGCAAACACTTACGCGCCGCGTCTTGCCTGTTCTGATATGCAACTGAGCAAGGAGCAGCGGCGCGACTTCGCCATTTACCAGAGCTACTACGAGGGCCGGGACGACGACCATTACACCGAACACCGCGCCACCGAAAAAGAGCTTTATCGGGTCAAGGTCAACCGGGTATTACAGCCGGTTGACGCATGGTGTAGCGATCTGGATTTGTGCAACCTTGCCACGCGCCGCGCCGATTACATGATTGATTGGATCGTAGACCTGCGCGAGCCGCTAACGATGGAACTGATAAACGCCAAGCTGCACACGCTGGAGGCGCGGGCCATGGAATACAAATGTACCGGACTGGACCTGGAGCAGCAACTACAAAGCATGGTCAAGCGCCTGGGCTGTGAACTGTACTGGCGTCGACAGTTGCGCCGTGCCCAGGTGCAAAAGCGCGAAGCCCAAGAGCAAAGAGCCGGCCATATCTGCGCCAAAAATATGCCATACGTCCACGACGTCACCACGGCACGCTACACCGAGCGCCAAAACGCCAACCGGGTGATGCTGGAACAGACCGAGATTGAAAGCGCAGACGGCGAAACCATCACGCTATGGGATGCAGTACAGAGCAGCACCGCGAATAAATCCATTCGCCGGGGGGAATTGATGACCCGCATTCGGGGCTGTGAAGAGTGGGCCACCGAGGCCGGGATGGTAGGCATTTTCACGACCAACACGCTACCAAGCCGTTTTCATGCATCACTGTTCAAAGGGGGCAAGAACCCAAACCACAACGGCGAAACCCCACGAGACGGACAACAATGGTTGTCAAAGACCTGGGCACGGGCCAGGGCCAAGATTCAGCGCCAGCGAATCAAGGTATTCGGGTTTCGGGTGGCCGAGCCGCACCATGACGGGTGCCCGCATTGGCATATGTTGCTATGGGTACCAACCGAGCAAGCCCAACAATTGAAAGACCTTTTGCGCGATTGTTGGTTGCAGCAAGAGGGCGACGAATACGGCGCACAAGACGCCCGTTTTAAGTCCGAGAGCATCGACCCATCACGGGGCGGGGCAATCGCATACGTTGCTAAATACATTTCCAAAAATATCGACGACTTTGGGGCCGTAGGCGAAGAGGGACATTTTGACCACCAAGGGGAGCAGGTCGAATTGATAGAAGGCGGCAACAAAGCACGCCGCGTAACCGCCTGGGCATCGGCCTGGGGCATCCGTCAATTCCAGCCCATCGGCCAACCACCTGTCACGGTATGGCGTGAGTTGCGCCGTATCGACGAATCCATGGCAGCGGGAGCATCCAAGCGCCTGCAACGCGCACACGCCGCCGTACATAAGACCGAGGGCAAGCGGGCCGACTGGAAAGCCTACATGCACGAACAGGGCGGGGCCATGGTGGGCCGGGGCTATCAGTTGCGCCTTGAGTTTGACAAAGAACAAAAAGAGGGCCGCTATGGGCCGTGCGAAGTGGCCACCCCTGCGGGCGTCTACGACGTGGCGCGTGGAGTTTCGGAACTCTGCACCAGCAACCGCAAAAAGTGGAAACCAAAAGGGACTTGGACCCCATCCGAGCGCCACACCGCCAAGGTGGGCACTTGGGGGGAGTTGGCCGTTTTGGCTGTCCTTGACCCAACTTGGACCCGTTTCAATAACTGTACTCAACCACCAAAAGGAAAACCATGGAAAAACCAGAAACACCACGGGAACGGACCAAAAAGGCCGTTAGCCAGTTCTCCGCAGCATGGGACAAAGCTCCAATGCACTTTAAAGCCATCGCCGGGGACTTAATGGGGAAATTGGTCGATGTTTTGCAGGCGCAAGAAGCTGAAAAAGTAGAAGCCTACGAAAAAGGGCGGGGGATTGCACGGACAGTGCTTGAAATGACCAGTGCAAGCGATAAGCAAATGAGGGACTATGCAGAGCAATTCGCCGGACTTTTTGGAGTTGAAAGAGTATGAGCAAAGAAATTCTAGGGCACATTGATTGCCCCGCCTGCGGAACCGTCAAGGGTATGCGCATAACGCACGACAAAAACGCGGAGCCATTCGGGTTTTGCGAGGCCGAATGCGGGCAGCAATTGCGCATTGGCGGCAACCCGCGCCGGGTACAGCAGTTCGTCAAGCGCCACCCCTGGGCCGGAACTGTTACCGCACCCACGCCAGCCGTCAAGCCTGTAACAGTTACACCAACGGCACCACCACCAGCACCCAAGCCGGTAAAAAAGCCCGTTGCCAACCCGTTTGACTTCCTGTTACATCCGAAGGCTACCGCATGACCACCGTAACCGCACCCGACAGCACCAGCGCAGAACAGGCGGCAGACTTCGCCGCCTTGCAAGCCACCGCGAACGACGCGCCACCCGTACCGGGAAGCGAAGAAGAAGCGCAGCAACAACGCCCGGACCTGGGCACCGAAATTGCCGGATTGATTACGGTAGCCGTTGCCACCCTGGGGCCGGTATTCCCAAGCCTGCGAGACACCTACACACCAGAAATCACCCAAGCCGCAGCCGGGGCCATCGCCGCCGTTTGCAACAAACACGGATGGATGCAAGGCGGGATGTTGGGAGAGTGGGGCGAAGAAATCGCTTGCTTAGTCATCGTCGGGCCGTTGGCCTTTTCCACCGTGCAGGGCATCAAGTCCGACATTGCCAAAAAAGCACCACCACCGAAAACCCGAGAAAAGATCACCGCGCCGGGGGTGGACCTGAACGCAGACCGGGCCGCGCCGGGGCCTGGGCAGTCCGTGGGCAGCAAAACCGTGTCATTTGGGGCCGTGGTGCCATCCGAGGCATGAAAACGCAAGATGGCCGCCTGTACGTCATCAGCGGGGCCAGTCGCAGCGGCAAAACCGCCTGGACCCGCAAGGCCACCGCCCGGGCAAAGCGGATTTTTAGTTGGGACCCAGAGGCACAGTGGTGCGACGTGGCCGGGTTTCACAAGATCACCACCCGCAAAATGCTACTGGCCTACATGGCAAAGCCGGGGCCGCAGAAAATCGCCTATGTGGCGGGCGGGGACCTCAAAGCCGAATTCGACTTTTTCTGCGGCTGTGCCATGTACGCAGGGCGCTATGTCGAGGGCCTGGAAGTCATCGCAGAAGAACTGGCAGACGTAAGCACACCAAGCAAGGCACCCGGCAATTGGGGCATCCTGGTGCGCCGGGGCTTGAAGCGCGGCATCACCATCCGGGCCATATCGCAACGCTGGAGCGAAGCCGACAAAACCGCCGTCGGCAATGCCACCGACTTCGTATTTTTCCGAATGAGCAGCGGGGACGACGTGCGCTACCTGTCCCGCAAGACCAAGATAGAAGAAATCGAGATAAACGCCCTGGTGCCGTTGCAGTACGTCCACATGGATGCCTTAAACGGGAATATTTCACGCGGCAAACTGAAATTTTAGGGGCCGGTTTCCTGTATCGGGAACCGGAACCGATACCGGGCCTTTGCAAGACGAGGCGGGCCGCTTGAAATGCGGAACACGGAGCGCAAAAAAGAGCGCACCGCCTTTTTTTCGCAACCTTAACCACAGCAGGATTCAAGATGAACCAAGCAGACATGATGAAGTACGGCATTGCAGCCGGTATCCTTTTCGCCGCCTACAAATACGGCAATGGCATGGTGAAAGCCGGAGCACTGGCAATCGCAGCCGGTGTTGTCGCCAAGCGCACACCCTACCTCAAAGACGTTCTTTAATTTTTCACTCTCAAAGGAGCACACACCATGAGCGTCGGAAAATTGAACCGCTACGGCTTGCCATTCAGCAACGTCGTCGCCACGGGCACCGCCACCAATAACATCACATCGGGCCGCACCCTGGAAACATTGCGCCTCAAATTGGGCGGCACCTTCACCAAGGCCATGATTACGCTATTGCGCGTCAAGGCGAACGGTAAAGTCATCATCGAAGGTTCGGGCACCAACCTGGACAAGCTGAACACCTACCGGGGCGACACCGCAAACGCGGCATTCCTAGATGTGGCCTTTGCCGACCACCGCATGATTGCCGAACTGGACCGCATGGTAGGTGCCTTTGATACCTCACTCGGTATTCAAAACATCACCACCGAAGTGCAGATCGCCGGAGCCACCGCGCCTACGTTGTCGCCTATCCTGGTCGAGAGCGCACAGCAAAAAGACACGCAGGGCAAAAATGCACCGTTTGCCGGTTTGATCTCCAAGGTCCTGCAATACCCCTTTGCCATGAGCACGGGCGGCACTTTGCCAGTGACCTTGCCATTCGGACCCCAGTCCGGGGCCATCATCAAGCGCGTTCACGTTGCGACGGCGGGCGGATTGATGACTGGTGCCGTAGTCAAGCAAGACAGCTTGGTAATTCACGAATCCGTGAAAGCGGAAAACGAATTCGAACAAGTCAAGTTTGGCCGCGTACCACAAGCCAACTTCTACACGATTGACTTTGTGGTAGACGGCAACATCAAAAAGGCATTGGACACCCGCGACGCCCGCTCAATGGAATGGCTGTTCACGTTTTCCGCAGCGGAAACCGGCAACATTTTGGTCGAGTACCTGGACCCATTGGGCAACCTGTAAGGGGATACCATGGACGAAACTACCGGGAACGGTAGTTCGTGGGAGTCTTGGATTCAAGGCGTGGGCGGCAAGGTCATAGACCAATACGCAAGCGCCAACTGGACCCAACCCTATGAACTGCAAAAGCTGCGCATCCAAGCCATGGGCTCGGATGGTTACTACACCGAAGGCCAGCAAGCACCAGTCCAGCGCAGCATCGGCGGCATCAGTCCGACCGTGTTGTTGTTGGCCGGGGCCGCCGTCGTCGCGCTGTTGATGTTGAAAGACTGATATGGCAGGAGAAGGACAAGG
>CAJASG010000299.1 GCA_903944555.1 uncultured beta proteobacterium | reverse complement strand
GGAGGTGGCAAAGGCAATCATGCGCCGGGCGACCCCGCCGTGGGTCAAGAAGTTACCCGCCAGAATGAAGAACGGAATCGCCATGATCTCGAACTTTTCAATGCCGGTGAATAGCTTAAGTGCCACTGATTCCAGCGGCACCTCGGTGAAACCGAACAAGAAGGTCAGGACGGTGAGGCCGAGCGAGATCGAAATTGGCATGCCGGTGAGCATCAGCACCAGCAGCAAGATAAAGATGATGGCTGCGTTCATTTGGCACCGCCTTTCTGGCTTGGCAAATCAGTGGGGTGCAGGTTGTCATTCATGGCATAGGGGTTCATGTCAACGGCAACGGTCTCTTCTTCCAGACCGTCCACATGGCCGTGGTCGTGGTGTGGTAGTTCACCGGTCTTCAAAAAGTTAACCATCACCTGCAGAAAGCGAAAACACATCAAAGACGTGCCCAGGGGGATGGCGCTGTAAACCATCCAGGTTGGCCACTCCAGGTCCGGGGTCGTGGGGCCCTCAAAAATGCCATCCATGGGTAAGCCCAAAAGATTAAAGAAAAAGTGGTGCGCGCCGTTTTCCCAGACAAAGCCGCTACCCAAAGTAGCAACGATGCCGGTAAAAAGTGCGCCGGCGCACAGGCCGAGCACGATGAACTTGGACCGCATTTTGTCGTTCATGCGGTTAATCAGTACATCCACACCCACATGGATGCCGGTGCGCACGCCATAGGCGGCGCCAAACTTGGCCATCCACACAAACATGATGATGGTCAGCTCTTGCGCCCACGTCATGTTGATGCTTAAGAGCCAGTCCTGTACGCCGGGAATGGCCATTCCCGCCGCGTAGCGGTGAAGTACCGCAACAAAGATGATCAGCGTCGCAGCGCCCATAAGGAAAGTGACGATCCACTCTTCCAGGTGATCCAGAAATTTCATGATGTTTAACTCCGACAGTGCGTCATCTGTGTTGCGGTGCAGCCTTAAAGTGGCTTACAGCTTGGCTGGGTCAAAGCCGGTGGCTTTGTAGAAGGACTGCAAGGTTTCCTTGCCCACGCGGTCAGCCATCTTGGTGTGCACGGGCACCATGGCTTTCTTCAACGCGGTGCGTTCTTCTTTAGTCAGCACATAGACCGTGGTTTTGCCGCTTTTCTTCACGCCGGCCAGTGCCTGGTCGTTCTCGTCCTGCGCAATTTGATTGGCATAGAAGGACGCTTGTTTCATGGCGTCTTCCAGTTGGCCGCGCACGTCGGCTGGCAGGCCGTCCCAAAATTTCTTGTTCACAATTACCGCATAGCCCAGGTAGCCGTGGTCGGTAATGGAGAGGTGCTTTTGCACCTCATGCATTTTTTGGGTGTAGAAGTTGGACAGCGGGTTCTCTGTGCCGTCCACCACGCCGGTTTGCAGTGCCTGGTACACCTCAGAGAACGCCATCACCTGGGGGATGCCGCCGACTGAGCGAATCTCTTCTTCCAATACCTTGGAGGATTGGATGCGGAATTTCTTGCCCTTGAAATCGGCGACCGCTTTGAGTGGTGTGTTGGCCGAGAACGATTTGAAGCCGTTGTCCCAGTAGCCCAGGCCTTTAATGCCACGTGGCTCCAATTTCGCTAACAGTCCGGCGCCTACGGGACCCAGGGTGACTTTGTGCAGGGCGTCGGTGCTGTCAAACATGAAGGGGAAGTCAAAGGCTTCAAACTCTTTCACACCCAGGGGGCCAAACTTGGCCAGCGAAGGTGCCAGCATTTGTACGGCGCCAATTTGCAGGGCTTCCATTTCTTCCTTGTCTTTGTACAAGGCGCTGTTGGCGTAGACCTCTACCTTGACCTTGCCCTTGGTCAACTCTGCTGCATTTTGGGCAAAGAACACGGCCGCTTTGCCTTTGGGCGTATCAGCCGCCACCACATGGCTGAACTTGATCACGGTCTGGGCGCTGGCCGCCAAGCCCACTGCCAACAATGCACTGGCCACCATAAATTTCAATTTGAATTTCATATTAGTCTCCTCGGGTTAGTCAAATTAGCAAACGAACGTGCGGAGGTTACCGTTGTGGTGCGTGCGATGTAACTGTGGTGTTCAACAGCTAGGGTAAACCCGTGCCTCATCCGCAAAACGCGGTCGCTATGCTCAGCGCATGTCTTCCAAGCCTCAGTCCCACGATCTGCCATTTGGTTTCGCGTTGTTGCAGCAAACCACGCGCAGCCAGTTTGGACGCAACCGATGGGCGTTGCTGTGGTGGTTTGGCCTGTTGCTGCTGATAGTCGGCTCCCTGCTCATGTTGGTGTTGTACCTCCAGTCGTTTGAGGCGCAAGAGGAGGCGCGCACTGGCCGTGCCGATGCCTTGGTGGTTGAGCAGGCAACGCAATTTCATTTTCGTAGGCTCGAAGACGACCTCATGACCCTGGCCAGGAAGGCGATAACAGGGCAGGTGACAACAGAGGCAGGCGATGCCCAGCACCGGGGCGACGAACCGCCGGTCGAGGGCGGACATTTATGGCGTGAAGACGGGGTAGTGCTGTCGCATGGTTGGATTGCGGCAGGTGCCCAGTCCGGCGCGCGCGGCATGCCACAACGCTGGTTGGCCGACCGGACGGCGCACAGTGCGAACGTGGAGTTTTTGGACAGCATGGGGGATATTGCACGCGGCTTGCGTCGTTCTGCCTACGCGGGCCCCATGCGCAATGCGGACGGTACCCTCACCTCGGTGGTGTGGCTGGCAGTCCCTTTCTTTGAGCGCGGACAGTTCGCGGGCAATTACCTGGCGGCCTTGTCGATGGACCATGCTGCTCAAGCACTGGCACCCGACTGGTTCGAACCACAGCAGAAGATGCGTCTGCTGGTGGATGACCTTGCGCTCACATCGGCACGCACTCCGTGGGCGGGCGCCCACATTGCAGCCATGAATTTGCCGGGGGTGGACTTGTTCTTGGAGGTGTCGCCCCGCAGCGCACAGCCGGCCACGGCACCACGCATCTTCTTTTTGGCTGCGCTGCTTTTTTTGATTGGCATGTTTGTGAGCCTGTTTGCGTTGCGCCGCGATTTTGTAAAGCGCCAGAATATTCAAGCCCTGTTGCAGGCCGAAGTGGCGCTGCGTTCGGCCATGGAAAACTCCGTCACCATGGGGCTACGGGCTTGGGATCTGAAGGGCAAGATTCTGTATGTGAATGCCGCTTTTTGCCGCATGGTGGGGTACGACGCGACGGAGTTGGTAGGCAAGTCGGCGCCCCTGCCCTACTGGCCCGTAGACCAATTTGACGAGTTGCGCCAGGTGCATCGCTTGATCATCGCCCAAGGCACGCTGGGCGATGGTGTGGAGGTGCAGTTTCAGCACCGAAACGGGCGTTTGGTGGATGTTTTGATTCACGAGGCACCGCTGAATACCGCCAGTGGTGAGCGCATTGGCTGGATGAGCTCGGTGCTGGACATCAGCGAGCGCAAGCGTGCCCAGCGCATGGCCGTGCTGCAGCAAGACAAGCTGGAGGCCTCGGGGCGCTTGGTTGCGGTGGGGGAGGTTGCGTCCACCCTGGCGCACGAGCTGAACCAGCCGCTGGGGGCGCTGAGCAGTTTTGCCAATGGGCTGCTTAACCGCCTGCGCGGTGACAGCATCACCATGGAGGAGATGGTGCCGGTGGTGGCCCGCATGGCCGGGCTGGCCGAGCGCGCCGGGGGCATCATTCAGCGGGTCAACGCGTTTGCGCGGCAGCGGGAAATCATCCTTCAGCGCTTGGACATGGTGGCGTTTTTGCAGCGTGTGGTGGCAGGCACTGCGGTGCCGCACGGCAGCCCCGTGTTGCTGATCGCTCCAGATGCACCGATCTGGATTGATGCGGACGAACTGCTCTTTGAACATCTGGTCAACAACCTGGTGGGCAACGCACTGGACTGGGCGCACCGTGGCGGGCGACCGGCGCAGGTGCGGGTCGCCGTGGCGCACGACGCCGTGCGGGGCATGGCGACCATGGTCGTGTCCGACACGGGGCCGGGTGTCTCGGACGACGAGCGGGCCCATATCTTTAACGCCTTTTTCAGCACCAAAGACGGTGGCATGGGCATGGGGCTGGCTATCTGCCGCTCGATTGTGGAAGCCCACCACGGCCGCATTGATGTGGGGCATGACCCGGACCTGGGGGGCGCACGCTTTACCATCTGGCTACCTTTGGCCCTTGACCCGGCCCCTGTAGGAGACCCATGAACCCTGCTGCCATTCATATTGTTGATGACGACCCCGATGTCCGGGATGGCTTGGCGTGGCTGTTTGACTCGCGCGGCTTTGTTGCCGCCACTTGGGACGGCGGTGCTGCATTCTTGGACGCTGCGAGGGCGTTGCAGGACCATTGGGGCCATGCGGTGGTGGTGTTGGATGTGCGTATGGAGCCCCTGTCTGGCTTGGTGACCTTCGAGCGGCTCAAAGCCTTGGGCTGCCCCTGGCCGGTTTTGTTCCTGACCGGCAATGGCGACGTGGGTATGGCCGTGGCCGCCGTCAAAAATGGCGCCTGGGACTTTTTGGAAAAACCGTTTCAGGACAATGTGCTGGTCGACCGGGTGGAGCAAGCGCTGGCCGCCGCCACCGAGGTGAATGATGCCGACCAGGAGGCCCACCGCCTGCGTCAGGCGCTCGCCAGTCTGAGCCCACGTGAACGCGAAGTGCTGGACGAGCTGATCCGCGGGCACTACAACAAGACCATTGCCGACCACTTGGGTATCACCCCGCGCACGGTGGAGTTCCACCGCGCCAATATTTTCGAGAAAATGGGCGTGGTCTCGGCCATTGATCTGGCGCACAAACTCGGACGACTGCAGCCGATCCCGCCAGCGGGCAGCCCGCGCGGAGACGGTCAGTACAAACCCTGATGAGATTGCTGGCATGAAAATGGCATGGGTCGCTAGAATAACTTGACCAATTGGTTAGCTTCTTCCTCGTTGTGCCTGTTTTTGGTGCAACCCCTTCTTTCGGTTTAGGTGTCAATGAATAATCTTGAAGTGCCGTTGTCGACCCCTGCCCCCGTGACCCACGGGCGCATGGCCGTCCAGGTGCGCAATGCCAGCGTGGTCTACCAAACGGCAGACACCCCCGTGCAAGCGCTCAGTGATATCGATCTGGACATTGCTGAGGGTGAGTTTGTGTCCCTCATCGGCCCCTCCGGCTGTGGCAAAACCACCCTGATGCGGGTGATTGCCGATCTGGAAAAAATCAGCGCTGGCCAGGTGCTGGTCAATGGTGTGTCGCCGCACGACGCCCGTCTGGCGCGCTCGTACGGCTATGTGTTCCAGGCCCCGGCGCTGTTTCCGTGGCGCACCGTTTTGGCGAATGTCACCTTGCCACTGCAAATTCAGGGCAAAGGCCGCGCACAGGCCAAAGCCATTGCGCAGGAGCATCTGGAGCGCGTTGGCCTGAAAGGGTTTGAAGGCAAGTACCCCTGGCAACTCTCAGGCGGCATGCAGCAGCGCGTGTCGATCGCCCGCGCGCTGTC
>CAJASG010000298.1 GCA_903944555.1 uncultured beta proteobacterium | reverse complement strand
ACCAAGGCCTGGTTGAAGCCGCGTGTCGCCAGACGCTCGCGCGACAGGGGCATGGGAATGAGCAGGTCGGCGGCGTCCATTGCCGGCTCAATCCAGGGCGCGCTGCGCATCAGGGTGGCCATGCTGGTGGCCCAGCCGGTGTGCTGGTTGAACTTGAAGTCCACCATCAAATTTGACCAGGGGAAGGCGTAATGCACGGCTGCCAGGGCCAAGTCCAGCGGCGGTGGGTCAGCGGCACAGGCACCACATTGGCGCAGTCCCTCCGGTAAGGGCATGGCACAGGTCTGGCAGCGACTCACCGGCTGTGCAAACTGGCTAACGCAGGCTTCGCACAGCGGGTGCGAAGGCCAGGCGTGGCACACGGCGCACTGGCTGGGCAGGCGCCGGGTTAACCCAGAGAGCAACTGGCGAAACATCGTGCCAATATACTCGCGACGCCCCTAACCATCCATTTTTCACCCATGAGCACCGAACGCCCTCCCACCCTTGATTCCCGGGCTGCCGCGCATTGGGCGGAGTTGCCCCACCCAGCATCCTGTGTGGTGTCGCCCTGGCTGCATGAGGAGGTCGCACGCCGGATGGAGGATCGCCTGCAGTGGATT
This sequence comes from uncultured beta proteobacterium, assembly GCA_903944555.1. Classification (GTDB taxonomy): domain Bacteria; phylum Pseudomonadota; class Gammaproteobacteria; order Burkholderiales; family Burkholderiaceae_C; genus Allorhodoferax. The sequence goes on along the minus strand of CAJASG010000298.1, from coordinate 2,647 downwards.
GTGAAAACCCCGCAACGCTGGCTGCATTGGGCGCCCTTGCGTGGCGGCTTGCAGGCGCAGGAGTTGCTTGCGAAGCGTTACCCAAAATCCGAGTGTTTTGTGCTTGAAGCCACCGTAGAGCGTGCGCAAGCAGCTCATAAATTAATAGCAAAAGACTGGTGGAATCCGGGCACATGGCGAGCCCGTGCGGTGCGGTTTGAGCCGCCGGCGCAGCCGGTGGACATGCTGTGGGCCAACATGGCCCTGCACATGGAGGCCGACCCTTTGGCGTTGATCGAACGCTGGCACAGCTTGGTGGAGGCGGACGGGTTTGTCATGTTTTCCTGCCTGGGGCCCGACACCTTGCGCCAATTGCGCGCGGTGTATGCCGAGATGGGGTGGCCCCCTGCGGCGCATGAGTTCACGGATATGCACGACTGGGGTGACATGCTGGCCCGCGTCGGTTTTGCCGAGCCGGTGATGGATATGGAGCACATCACCCTGACGTTCACCTCTGCCGAACGCCTGCTGGCCGAGTTGCGGGAGTTGGGGCGCAACCTGCATCCGGCCCGCTTTGCGGGTCTGCGGGGGCGGGGCTGGCGGGAGCGCTTGCTGTCGGCCATTACCCAAAAAATGGGCAATCCGATGGAGGGTGGGCGCCTGGAACTCACCTTCGAAATCATTTATGGCCATGCGTTCAAGCCCCAGCCCCGCATGCCTGTGCAGCCGCAAACGACGGTGACCTTGGATGCAATGCGAAAAGCGTTGAGGCAGGGCAAACCCTAATACGGCATCGTTTGATAACCGGGCTTGACAAGCGTCACCAAACTTGCTCAACCGTGAAGTTTGGTGGGCTACAATCGTGAACAATCTAAATCCGGTTGGACGCGCCCGTTTGCTTGCAAATGCGTAAACCTGGCTTAGTTCGGACCTGATTAATCTGACGCAATGAAGAAATGAACATGATGAAGAGCATTTTCAATAAGTTGGCTTCACTGCTGCTGGCGGCTGGTGCATGGGCTGGTACTGCAGCGTTCACCCTGGCGCACGCGGTGAATGACTTGCCGGGTGGCCCTGCGGTCAATCAGCTGAATTTCCACCCTGCGGTCACCAAGATCGCGGAAAGCCAGGCGTGGCTGCATTGGTTCATGCTGATCGTTTGCTCTGTCATTTTTGTGGCGGTGTTCGGCGTGATGTTCTATTCCATCTGGAAACACCGCAAGTCGGTGGGGCACAAGCCAGCAACCTTCCATGAATCCGTGGTGGTGGAAATCGTTTGGACCATTGTTCCATTCATCATCGTCATCGGGATGGCTTTGCCAGCGACCAAGGTCGTGGTGGCCATGAAAGACACAACCAACGCAGACCTGACCATCAAGGCCACGGGTATGCAGTGGAAATGGGGTTATGACTACCTGAAGGGCGAGGGCGAAGGCATTGGCTTCACCTCTACCTTGGACAGTGCGCACCGCGCCATGTCGAATGCTGGCGGTCCGAAAAAGGGCGAAGAGCCTGACAACTACCTGCTCAAGGTTGACAACCCTCTGGTGGTGCCAGTCAACATGAAGGTGCGCATTATCACCACGGCGACCGATGTGATTCACGCCTTTGCGGTGCCGTCGTTCGGTATCAAACAAGATGCGATTCCCGGTTTTGTGCGTGACACCTGGTTCCGTGCTGAAAAAGTGGGTGACTACTACGGTCAGTGCCAAGAGCTTTGTGGCAAAGAACACGCCTACATGCCGATTCACGTAAAAGTGCTGGCTGCGGAAGACTATTCCAAGTGGGTAGATGGCGAGAAGAAAAAAATGGCTGCCAAGGCGGATGATCCTGCCAAGGTGTGGACGCAGGCTGATATCGTCAAGCGCGGCGAGAAAGTCTATGCAGCCAATTGTGCGGCTTGCCACCAACCTAATGGCAAGGGCGCAGGTCCGATCAAGCCGTTGGATGGTGCGGCAGTTGTGCTGAATGCAGATAAAAACAAGCAAATTTTGGTGCTGTTGAATGGCCAAAACAACGCGGCCATGCCAGCATGGCGAGCTTTGAGTGATACCGACATTGCTGCCGTGATTACCTACACCAAGAACAACTGGTCCAACAAGACTGGGCAAGTGGTGCAACCCGCCGATGTTCTGGCGTTGCGCAAGTAATTTAAGAGAATTGAGAAGGAATCCAGGATGAGCGCTGTTTTAGACCATCACGATCATGCCCATGACGACCACCACCACGCCCCCGCGGGCTGGCAGCGTTGGGTGTATGCGACGAATCACAAGGACATCGGTACCCTGTACCTGTTGTTCGCCTTCACCATGCTGATGATTGGTGGTGTGCTGGCACTGCTGATTCGCGCTGAGTTGTTTCAGCCTGGTTTGCAGTTGATGCAACCTGAGTTTTTCAACTCGCTCACCACCATGCACGGTCTGATCATGGTGTTCGGAGCCATCATGCCGGCCTTTGTGGGCTTTGCGAACTGGATGATCCCTTTGCAAATCGGCGCAGCCGACATGGCTTTTGCCCGCATGAATAACTTCAGCTTCTGGCTGATGATTCCTGCTGCACTGATGTTGGTTGGCTCCTTCTTCATGCCCGGTGGCGCGCCCGCTGCCGGTTGGACCTTGTACGCACCGTTGACTTTGCAAATGGGCCCTTCCATGGATGCTGGCATTTT
>CAJASG010000297.1 GCA_903944555.1 uncultured beta proteobacterium | reverse complement strand
TGGAGGTGCAGCCTGTGGCAGTGGCCGATACCAGCGCGGTCGCCCGTGCCTTGGGGGGCGCGGGTGCCGGGACGGGCGTGCCCTCCGTTCCAAGTGCCTTGGCCATGTCGCTGGACGCCAGTCGTTTTGCTCTGACTGGTGTGGTGGCTTCCAACAGCCAACGGGGTGCGGCATTGATTGCAGTCGACGGCAAACCGGCCAAGCCCTATGCAGTGGGAGCCCAGGTTGGCGATGGCTGGGTGCTGAAATCGGTGCAGCCCCGGAGCGCCGTGTTCGTCAGGGGTGGTGGTGCACAAGCCCTGGCGTTGCCGGGCGCTGTGGAGATGGTGCTGGAGCTGCCGGCGCCCGTGAATGCAAAAAGCAGCCCCTAGCCTGCGCCTCATCGCAGCGGGTTATGCAACCCAAGCCCTTGTTAACATCCCCCGCATGAGTTCTTACCTAACCTCCCTCGCGCGCCATGAGTAACCGACGTATCCAGACCATGGCAGGTATCCTGGCCGCCCTGGCGTTGGCGCTCCTGCTGTGGCAGCACTGGGGCATGACCCTCTCCAACTCGGATGATCCCTGGATCGTGCGGGCGTCCATGGCGCAGGTGCTTGACACCGCGTCGGTGCAGGGCCGTTTCTGGCTGATCCCCATCAACCTGATGGCGCAAATCCCGTACCACCTCGGCAGCTGGGAGGCGGCCAACACCGTCAAGATTGCGGTCAATGGTCTGGTCTTGCTGATGTTCGTCCTGTTTTGCGTTCGGCTGACCAACGTCATGACCGGCCTGCTCATGGGGCTTGTTTGGTTGGCATTCATTGATGTGGGGCGGGGCTATTACAGCCCATTCCACGGCTATTTGATGATGTTCAATCTGCAGTTTGCCGTGCTGTTCTTGAGCTTTGCCCTGTACCTGCGTCGGCTCGACAAGGGTCCGGCCGGGGGTGTGATTGTGGTGCCGTTTTTGCTGTATGGCTTCGCCATGCTGGCGTATGAGCCCATGTTTTTTTACGCAGCAATTTTTCCGGCGCTGTTTCTTTATCGGCACCTCGCACAAGCAGAACACCCGGCCACTTGGCGCCAATGGGTGGCTTTGGCGCTGCAGTTCACGAAGCGCAATTACCCGCTCGCCCTGGTGATGGCCGCCTATGTGGTGGCCTATTTTGGCTACCGCCATTTCCAGCCGACCGGAGGGCGGGGCATTGATTTCAACGCCCCCATTGCCAGCATTGCCGTCACGGTCTACAAGTTTTCCATCTATGGATTTCATGTCCAAATCAAACCCTTGGACAGTTATTTCCCCGGGATCTCGACCAGCGGGAATGTGGTGCTGGCGATGCTGTATGCCGCAAGCATCGCGCTGGCGGTACTGCTCATCGTGCCCAAACTGCGGGACACGCTTTACCCTGATCGACTGTTCAGCAAGAGTGCGCTTGCGGTTATTTTGTTTTTTGTCTTCAGCCCCAATATCTTGCTGGGGCTGGTGGCCGGGTACCGGCAGTGGGCCGCAGAAGACCCGCATTACGTCGGGAACTATTTCAGCTCATTCGCGCTTGCCATTGTTGTCACACTGGCGGTGCTGCATCTCGTCGGTGGGCGGCGTGCGGCGCGGGAGAAAGTGCTCTTTGCCGTCGTGCTGGGCTTGTTCTTCAGTTCTGCATGTGACAACTACCTGCGGTGGAGCAACCTAGCCGAGTCCAACCGGATCGACAGCCGGCTGTGGTGGCAGGCCATCGTGCAACTGAAACAGCGCAGCTATAGTGCGGGCGGCCCCAACGTGGTGTGTGCCCAAAATGCGCCGGAGCATGTGTCGGGAGATGATCGCTACTGGTCCAGCTACCTGACGGAGGTTTTGGCAACTCCCATCACCTATACGTCCAAATACGGCAAAGCGACGCAGTGCACCGAGTCGATAGATTTCAACACGCTGCGTTTCCCCCAACCCCGCAGCTGAGGTCGCTTTAATGGAGCTTGCTGAGGGCGTTGAGGCGGTCCCGGTAGCGTTTGATCACGGCGGCGTCCGCATTGTGCATTTCCAATAGTCCGATGGCCAGACGCATCTCGCGAATGGCGAAGTCATAGCGTTTTTCGCCCTCCCATATCTCGCTGGCCATGTACAGACCTTCCGGGTTTTGCACAAAAGACAGAATGAAGATGCGGTTGATGGCGGTGTCAAACCGGGTCAAGCCGTCGGTGTTCGGTGTCAGAAATGAAATCAGACCGCCAATGGCGAGGGTGACCACAATGACCTTGGTGACAAAGCTGGTGCCGGTATTTTCTTGGGGATTCATGGATGGCTTTCTTGGCGCTTGAAATGGAGGCCGCTCTTACAGGGCTTGGGGGCTCCTGGACTGGCGATAGGTCCAGAAATTGTGCAGTAAAAAATTGACCGGAGGCATGACGCAGACAACGGCGGCGATTCCATAGGGGTATGAGAACCCCAGCAAATCAACGGCATGTGACACGCCCGCAGACAAAGACAGGCCGACCAGGGAGACGACGAAGAACTTGGCAAGCACTTGGTGCCCCATCCCGCTGGAAAAACTCCAAAGGGTGTTGATGACATAGGAAAAACCGGTCGCCACCAGGAACGCCACGGCGTTGGCCAAGGCGGGTGTCGGGCGCGCCCACTGCATCCATGCGGTCGCCACCGCAATGTGCACCAGTGTGACAAACACCCCCGTGACGGCAAAACGCATTGCGCGCCGAATCAGCATGGGGAATCGCCGACAAGCCCGCGAGCGGTGCGGTGCACGTTACTTGCCATGATGCTTTCGGACGATATACAACGGGCGGCGTTTTGTTTCCATATAGATCCGCCCGATGTATTCCCCCAGCATGCCCACACTGATGAGCTGAACGCTGCCGAAGAAAATGACGGCCACCAGCAGCGAGGCATACCCGGGCAGATCCACGCCCTGCACCATGGTGCGAATGACGATGTAGGCGGCGTACAGCAGGCTGATGAGCGCTCCGGCACCACCGGCATAGGACCAAAATTTAAGCGGGGTGGAGCTGAAGCTGGTGATGCCTTCCAGCGCAAAATTCCACAACTTCCAGCCTGAAAATTTGCTGCTGCCGGCGGCCCGCGGGTGCCGGGCGTAATCCAGCGTGACCGTTTTGAAACCCACCCAGGCGAACAACCCCTTCATGAACCGCTGTTGTTCGGGCAGTCGTTTGAGCGCCTCCACCACGACCCGGTCCATCAGGCGAAAGTCGCCCACATTTTCCGGAATTTGAACGCTGGAAAATCGGTTGTGCACCCGGTAGAACAGTTCGGCCGTTTTGCGCTTCAAAAACGAGTCAGAGCTGCGGTCAATACGCCGCGCCAAGACGACTTCGTTGCCCTTTTTCCACTCTTGAATCAGTCCTTGAATGACTTCTGGCGGGTCTTGCAGGTCGGCATCAATGGGGATGACGGCGTCGCCGTCACAGGCTTCCAATCCGGCGGTCATGGCGGCTTCTTTGCCAAAATTGCGGGAAAGTTCGATCACCTTATAGCGGGCATCGCGTTCTGTCATGCCAATCAATGCTGCCAGGGTGCCGTCCTGGCTTCCGTCATCGACGCAAATGACTTCAAAGTCGATGCCTTCGATGCCGTCCATCACCCGATTCAGGGTTTCGTAAAACACCTGCGCACCGTCCTCCTCGTTGTAAAACGGGACGATGATGGAGATCTTTTTGCGCAATTCAGTCATGTGGTGGTTCGCCCGCAGGGATACCGCGGATTCTAAGCGTACCGACTGCGCGCGCGATCAGTGTGCGCCGTAGGTGGCCAGCCTTCGTGCGTCCAGGAGGCGGATTTCGCGTTTGTTGATTTCAATCAGTTTGTCGGATTCGAGCTGGTGCAGTACCCGTGAAAAGTATTCTGGGGTCAGGGACAGGCGTGACGCCACAGTGGCCTTGCTGGCAGGCAATGCGACCGTGATGATGCCCAAGTTCCCGCTCTGGTCCAGATCGACATCTTTGAGCAGGTAGCCAATCAATCGCTGCAACCCGCTGTGCAGGGTGTAACTTTCCACATCCATCAGAAGCTGGTGCAAACCGTGCGAAATGCCGGACAGCATGTGCATGGAGAAGCGGGGGTCGCGTTCAATTTCTCCGAAAACCGCCTGCTTGCTCACGGTCATCAGCAAGGTGTCGCTCAAGGCCTGGGCATTCAGGATGTAGGGTTTGGCCAAAAACATCATGGCTTCTGCAAAGCTCTGGCCGGGGCCAATCAACTCAATCACCTTCTCTTCACCGGATGCCGATGTGACGTAAAGTTTGACTTGACCCGAGACCAGGTAGTGAAAGGCATCGCACTGCTCACCAGTCCTAAAAACCATTTCCGTGCGGCTGAATCGGCGCAGCTTGCAGCCTTGCGCCACATTTTCCCGCCGATGGGTAGACAATTCGCTGAACATGGGGACTGCCGACAAGTGCCGCTGCATATCTTGGGGGTTGACGCGCATTTTTACTATTTCTTGATTGGATTTGACTTGGGTTAACTTTAGGGACCGAAATCACCTGGCGCCATCCTTCAAATGAGCTATTTGATCGCCATAAAGAACTACTCAATTGCGTATTCGCATAGTTCCAAAGAACTATTGCCCTTGTTAGTTATCTTTTCTTGCGTTGGATCAAATCGAGTGGTTGAATTGAATGCTTGGATAAAAGGCGTAGCCGTGAGTCTTAATGTTCGCTGTTTGGGGTGAGTACTAAATGATGGTCAATAGACGTGATCTTCTTGGCCGCACCGCGCTGTCGGTGTGGGGCGCGTCCTTGCCGCTTGCTTCCAGTGCCAGCAGCAGCCGCTACGCGAAGTACCGGGGCCAGACCGTGGGGATGAGTATTCCAGACCACCCGCATTACGACGCCATGCTGAAGTTGTTGCCCGCCTTCACGCGGGAAACCGGTATTAAGGTCGACGTCACGCGCAGCCACATCTTGCGGATGAAAGGCCTGCAACTCAGCGAGATGTCAAAGCCCCAGGGGGACTTTGACCTGGTGTCTTACGTGGTGATGTGGAAGACGGAGTACGTCAGTAAAAACCTGATCCATGCACTGGCGCCCTTTCTAAAGAACCCTGACCTGGCCGACCCCGCGTATGACCTGGCCGACATTGTTCCGCGCTATCTGGACAACATGGGCCTGGTGGGGGGCCCCAAAGGGTATCTGCCAGGTCCGGGAGCCAAGTTGTATGGCTTGCCCTATGGCGCGGAAACCTCCATCCTGGCCTATCGACGGGACCTCTTTGAAAAACACAATCTCCATCCGCCCAAGACCTACCGCGAGTTGCGTGCCCTGTTGGCGCCCTTGCGGGAAAAAACAGGCATGGGCGCGTTGACGTCGCGCGGGCAATCGGGGCACAACTGTGTGCATGCCTGGCTGTTGCACCTGAATGCCCTGGGCGGCAAGGTGTTTGATGCGCATTGGAATCCGGTATTCAACAACCGTGTGGGGGTGGATGCCCTGCAACTGCTTAAGGAAATTGCCGAGACCGGGCCGCGCGGTATTTCCGGCTTTGGGTACAACGAGATGCTGAACGCGTTCTTGCAGGGCCACAGCGCCATGTACCTGGATTCGACCGCCCTGTTTGGCCCGGTGCGCAACCCGGCGCTCTCCAAAATCGACGGCAAGGTCAGCTATGTTTTGCACCCTCGGGGCGCGCACCATGCTGCGCAGTCCGGCGGTTTGGGGCTGGCGATTCCCCGCAATGCAGTCCATGCCGACGCCGCCTTTTTGCTGATGCAGTGGTTGACCTCCAAGGCGCAGGACAAGGCGGTCTGCCAGCTTGGGGCCTCGCCTACGCGCATGTCGACCTTGTCCGATGTCGACATGGTGCGCCAGTACCCGGAGTACATCACCCTCAAGGAACAGCTACGGTACTCCGATCCCGATTGGCGCCCCATCATTGCGCAGTGGGATGACATCAACACCGGGCCCTTGGGCTCTGCCATTTTTCAGGGTCTCACGGGTGCCAAAGACCCCAAGTTTGCGTTGGATGACATCGTGCCCCGTGTCCGAGACATGATGGTCAACGCCGGGTACCTGTCGAAGGTTTGAGCTTTGGCCGCCGTCAGCGGGCAATGTTTTCCCGGACCAGCCGTGAGGTGGCGGGGTTGAAATAGGCCTCGACAATCTGGCCATTTCGATCAAACCCATACACCTCGTAGCAGTTGCCTTTGGCTACCTTGAAGGTCTTGATCTTGTAGCCGCGGTGCTGCGCCAGCAATTTCATTTCATCCTCCGTGATCCATTCGCTGCGTGGCACGGTGGTGCAGATGTCCATGGGGTTTTCGCGACTGAACCCGACTGGGGCCGATGCAAGGGGCGCTTTGGCCGGGGCCTTGCGGGGCGAACCTTCTTGCCCCAGCGCCACACCGGACACAAGGATCAGCAAGCTCGCAAACAGGGGGGTATGAAATGTCATGAAAAAGTCCGTCGAGTGGGGAAATATACGCATCTTCACCCCCTTGCATTAAGCATTTCTTAACACCGGGCCGGCCCGTGAGGAGAACCCCCGCGCCGGCGCCGGTTTGCCGGAAATTCCATTAAGACCGCCTTAAGCATGAGAGGTAAGAATTGCCGCCTTACTTATCGGTAGACATAAAGGAGGGCGCGTGGTGTTGGCTAATATTCAGTGGTCTGGTGTGAGGGTGGTTGCCACAACCTTGGTGATGTTCTTGGCTGGTACGGTGTGCGCTGCGCAGGTCCCGCAAAAAGCAGAGGGCATTGGCAGCGGAGCGAAAAGTCTGCCGCAGTCCGGCCGGTGGGAGGCTGACGATGTGGTGCATCAGAGCATGGAAAGCATTCGCATTGCGATGGCTGCATGCAAAGAGCGCATTGGCCGCGATCAAATGCGTGCGCAGGACTACCAACACCTTGCGCAAGCGATTGATGAAAACGTAGCCGCGATGCTGAAGAACCGAAAAATATCAAAAGAGACTGAAAAGGCCTTTCATCTCGTGGTCATGATCGACCTTGCGCATAGCCTGCAGCTGATGCGTACGACGTCCAAAACCCAGATCCAACGGGCGGGCGCTTTCGGCGTGTTGCAGGCGTTGCGCAATTACGGCGAATACTTTCTTCCGCCAGGATCCGCCCCCAACGCTTTGCCAACCATGCAAAAGCCGCTGCTTTAAGCGAAACGCCCATGGCAGCCATGGGCGTTTTAGCGGGTATTACCCCGCCAGCAAGGCCGCATTTCCACCGGCGGCGGTGGTGTTCACCGTGATGGTCTGCTCGGCGCAGAAGCGGTACAGGTAGTGCGGGCCCCCGGCTTTGGGTCCGGTGCCTGACAGGCCTTCGCCGCCAAAGGGTTGCACCCCCACCACTGCGCCGATCTGGTTGCGGTTGATATAGACATTGCCCACATGCGCGGCGCGGGCCAGGGCCTGGGCGCGGCTGTCGATGCGGGTCTGGATGCCTATGGTCAAACCGTAGCCCAGGGCGTTGATCTGGTCGATCACGGCTTGCGGGTCACTCAAGGCACCAGAGCCCCAGCGCACGATGTG
>CAJASG010000296.1 GCA_903944555.1 uncultured beta proteobacterium | reverse complement strand
TGGGTTCCTGTCACACCGCCTTGGTGCAGGGCTATGTACTCGAAGGCCATGTGCCCGCGCGTGAAATTCACCGGCTTCTGGCAGAACGCCCACGCGCCTTGGGGCTGGCGGTGCCGGGTATGCCGGTCGGCTCCCCCGGCATGGATGGTGCCGCCTACGCGGGACGCAAAGATGCGTATGCCGTGCTCCTGGTGCAGCGCGGTGGCACATCCAGCGTTTACCAGGACTACAGCCGTTAATTACACATGTTTTTGGCCTCTAACCCCCGTATAACGTGCGCAACCAGCTATCAAAACAATAGCAATCGCTCCACTCCCAAGGCCGCCGAATGAAAAAACCCGTCGTGATGGTGGCCGTCTGGCTGCTGGCGGCCATAAGCCAGGCGCAAACCCCTGGGCCTTCGCCGGCCGATAACTTGGGCCTCGCCCTGGAGCAGGCTTGGGCGCGCCACCCGCAGGCGCAGGTCTTTGATGCCCGTGAGGCGCAAGCCAATGCACGCAGCGAGCTGGCTACGGGGCTTACACCGGCACCGCCTTCAATGTCACTGTCCAACGTCAGCGACCGACTCAACGCCGCAACCGGTAAAGATGCTTGGGAACTTGAACTCGCCGTGCCGATGTGGCTACCCGCCCAGCGGGCGGCGCAGGGTCGTGAGGCACAAGGGGTCCAGACGGAGGTAGCTGCTCAGCGCACGGCCCTGCGTTTGCAGTTGGCGGCCGAAGTCCGTGACGCCTGGTGGGCTTTGGCGGCTGCCCGCAATACACTGGCGCTGGCAACGCACCGCGAGACGGCGGCCAAAACTCTGCAAGCCGATGTGCAACGCCGGCTCAAGGCCGGTGAACTGGCGCGCATTGACGCGAATCTGGCCGACCTTGAACAGCTAACGGCCGAAAGCGAAGCGCTGGAGGCCCAGACAGCCCTGCGGCAAGCCGAACAGGCGTATCGCACCCTTACCGGTGCCGATGCACCGCAGCTGCTGGCGGAGGAAGCTGCACCCGGCTCAGCCACCCCGGCAGCACCCCACCCCCAACTGGTCGCGGCCCAGGCCTTGGCACAACTGGCACAGGCCCGCGTCAGCGTGGCCACGCATACCGGGCGCGATGCCCCTGAGCTCGCCCTGCGCTGGGTGCGCGATCGAGGCGATACCAACGCGGCCTATGCCGACTCGGTGGGCATCAAGCTGACCGTACCGTTTGGGTCCGGTGCGCGCCAGCGGTTGACCAACTCGGCCGCATTGGCCGATGCCTTGCAAGCCGATGCTGAACTGGCACTCACCCAACAGCGCCTGGAGCTGAATGTTGCGCGCGCCCAGCGCGATGCTCACACCGCCCAACTTCAAATGGCCAATGCCCAGGAGCGCTTGACGCTGACGCAAGACACCTTGCGCTTGAGCGAAAAAGCTTTTGCGCTGGGCGAGTCCGATGTGGCCAGCCTGCTGCGCGCCCGTGCGGCCGCCTTTGAAGCCCAAGCGCTGCTCAACCGGCAGCGCATTGCACGCGCTGCCAGCCTGTCGCGGCTGAACCAATCTTTGGGAGTTATGCCTTGAACACCACGGTCAAAAAATTCACTGCGGGCTTGGCGATTGCAATACTTGCTGCGCACGCCTTGCCCGCCCTTGCAGGTGGCGACAGCAGCGACGGCCACACCCACGCAGCGCCAACGCCCTCGCCCGCCTCTGTAGCACCTGTGAGCCCGAATGCGCCCCGCATGAGCAGTCAGACCGAGCAGTTCGAGTTGGTGGGTGTGCTGCAGGGCCAAGTACTCACGCTCTACCTGGACCAGTTTGGCACCAACACCCCCATCCCCAAGGCCCAGATTGAGCTGGAAAGTGGCGCATGGAAAGGCACTGCCACCGAGGTAGCCCCCGCCGTATACACCGTAGCCGCCGAGGCGCTGACGCAGCCCGGCAAGTATCCCTTGGCCATCACCGTGCAGGCGGGTGACGCTACGGATTTGATGGATGCAACGCTTGAAGTGGGGCCCGTCACCGCCCCCAATGCGGTGACCTCGCACACCTTACTTCGGGGAAATTGGACCGCCTGGTCGGGAGCGCTTGCCCTTGTTGTGGTCGCACTGGCTCTGGTTTTCATTCGGCGCAAGCGCTCCTCTTCATAACGAAAGCACCACCCAATGCAACGCAATATTCCTACCAAGCCCTTGGCCGCTGTCGCCCTGGCTTGCGTGCTGGTATTTACCACGGCAACAACTTGGGCCCACGGCGATGAAGACCATAGCCAGGACAAAAAACTCACTGTGTCCGCCGGCCCGAGCGCTGCGGTGACTGGCGCCGTCGGTGCGATAGCTGCGGCCCAGCGCCTGCCAGATGGCGGCCTGTTTGTACCCAAAGCGGTGCAGCGTCAGCTGGGCATCCGCACGGTGCAGGCCGAAGTCAAAGACCTTGCTGCCACCACCCTGCTCAATGGCCGCGTCATGGCAGACCCGAACGCGGGTGGGCGGGTGCAAGCCAGCCAGGGCGGGCGCATCGAGGCTGGCCCCAAGGGCTTACCCGTGCTGGGGCAAAAGGTAGTGAAAGGACAGGTCTTGCTGTGGCTGCGCCCCAGCATCGGCAGCGTGGAGCGTGGTAACCAGCGAGCGGCGCTGGCTGAAATTGAATCGCAGTTGGCCATTGCCACGGCCAAAGCGGCACGCTACGCGCAGCTCGATGGGGTGGTGCCCCAAAAAGACATTGCCACCAGCCGTTGGGAGGTGGATGCACTGCAAAAGCGACGCGCAGCCATTGCGGGCAGTGTGGGTGAAGCGGAGGCTTTGCTGGCGCCTGCATCTGGCGTCGTCAGTGCGGTCAACCTGGTCAATGGCCAAGTCGTAGAGGCGCGCGAGACCCTGCTGGAAATTGTGGACCCGGCGCGCCTGACAGTTGAGGCTCTAGCCTATGACCCCGCCTTGGTGAATGGCATCCAGAGTGCCAGCACCCCCTTAAGCGGCGGCGCATTGGAACTGCAGTTTGTCGGCGGTGGACGGCAGCTGCGTGAGCAAGCCTTGCCCCTATTGTTTCGCGTCAAATCCCAGAACGCCCCGGTGGCCGTGGGCCAGCCGGTGAAAGTGATCGTCAAAACCTCGCGCACGGTTCCCGGTGCGGCCGTGCCACAGGCTTCGGTTGCGCGCAACAGCGCGGGAGACACTGTAGTCTGGGTCCATGTCGGGCCAGAGTACTTTGCACAGCGCCGGGTGAGCGCGCAGCAGTTGGATGCAGGCGCTGTTGCGCTGACCACCGGCGTGGTCACTGGCGAGCGCGTGGTCACAGAAGGTGCCAACTTGTTGGCGCAAGTGCGTTAAGAACGGACTAGGACCCGCATGTTCGACTTCATCATTCACACCAGCCTCAGGCAGCGCCTGATCGTGTTGGGCATTGCCATGCTACTGGTGGTTTACGGCCTGTTTACCGTGCAAACAATGCCGGTTGATGTGTTCCCTGACCTCAACAAACCCACCGTCACCTTGATGACCGAAGTCGGCGGCATGGCCCCGGAAGAGGTGGAACAGTTGGTGACCGCGCCGGTGGAATCCAGCATGAACGGCATGCCCGGCGTGAGCCGGGTGCGTTCGGTCTCGGGCGTGGGCTTGTCCATTGTGTATGTGGAGTTTGACTGGGGCTCCGACATTTACCGCAACCGCCAGCAGGTGAGCGAGCGGCTCAACCTGGTGCGCGAGCAGTTGCCCCCCGGCGTGGTGCCGCAGCTGGGTCCCATTTCCTCCATCATGGGCGAGATTTTGTTGATCGCCCTGCCTGCCGACCCGGCCAAGGTCAGCCCCATGCAGGTGCGCGAATATGCAGACTGGGTAATGCGCCCGCGCTTGCTCAACATCCCCGGCATCGCGCAGGTGATTCCCATCGGTGGCGAAGTCAAGCAATACCGCGTGGAGATGAACACCGCGCAACTCAAGGCACTGGGTGTGGAACGCGAAAAGCTGGACGCCGCGTTGAGAGACTTTGGTGCCAACACCAGCGGTGGCTTTCTGGAGGCCCAAGGGCGCGAATATTTGATTCGACAAATTGGCCGCACCAGCCGTATTGAAGATTTGCAAAACCTGGTGGTCACCGTAAAAAACGGGCAGCCGATTCTGCTCAAGCAAGTGGCCGAGGTGAAGCTGGCCCCGGCCAACAAGCGTGGCGACGCGGGCTACAACGGCAAGCCCGCCGTGGTGGTGTCGGTACAAAAGCAACCCAGTGCTGACAGCGTGGTGCTGACCCGTGCGGTGGAACAGGCGATAGTGGACCTTTCCAAGGGCTTGCCAGCGGGTATGGCAGCTCCGGAGTTCTTGTTCAAGCAGGCCGACTTTATTGAACATTCCGTCAACAACGTAGCCGAGGCACTGCGCGATGGCGCGGTGCTGGTCGCAGTGATTTTGTTTTTGTTCTTGCTCAATGTGCGCACCACAATGATCTCGCTCACCGCCATTCCGGTGTCGCTGCTGGTCACGGCACTGGTGTTCCATTACATGGGCTTGTCTATCAACACCATGACCTTAGGCGGCCTGGCCATTGCCATTGGTGAGCTGGTGGATGATGCGGTGGTGGACGTGGAAAACGTGCTGCGCCGTTTGAAAGAAAACAGTCAGAGCGCATCGCCCGCACCGGTTCTGGAGGTCATTGCCAGTGCCTCGCGCGAGGTCCGTACAGGCGTGGTGTATGCCACGCTGATTGTGGTGCTGGTGTTTGTGCCGCTGTTTTTCTTGCCCGGCATTGAGGGCCGCCTGTTCACGCCGCTGGGCATTGCGTATGTGGTGTCCATTTTGGCCAGTATGCTGGTTGCGGTGACAGTGACACCCGTGCTGTGTTACTACCTGCTGCCACACATGAAACAGCTGCATGCGGGGGATAGCCCGTTGGTCACTTGGCTCAAGCGGCAAGACAGCAAACTGCTGCATTGGTCCTTCGGCCACGCCCGCACGCTCCTGGTAGCGGCGCTGGTGGCGGTGGTGCTTGCAGTAGCCAGTATTCCCTTCTTTGCACGGGCATTTTTGCCCGCTTTCAACGAGGGTACGCTCACGGTGAATGTGGTGCTGAACCCCGGCACGTCGCTTGCCGAGTCCAGCCGCATCGGCACCTTGGCCGAACAACTGGTGGCACAAGTGCCCGAGGTCATCAAGGTAGGCCGGCGCACGGGCCGCGCCGAATTGGATGAGCATGCCGAAGGCGTGCACTACACCGAAATGGATGTGGACCTGAAGCCCTCAGAGCGCACACGCGAGGCCATCATTGGCGACATTCGGGCGCGCCTGGCGGTGTTGCCGGCCAACAGCAATGTGGGGCAACCGATATCGCACCGGCTGGACCACCTGCTGTCCGGGGTGCGCGCCCAAATTGCGCTCAAAATTTATGGCGACGACCTGGACACACTGCGCGGACTGGCCGCCGATTTACGCGCCCGCTTGGAGAAAATTCCTGGCGTGACCGACCTGCAGATCGAAAAACAGGTGCTGATTCCCCAGAACAAAATTCGCCTGGACTATGAACAAGTGGCGCGCTATGGCGTGGCACCTGGCACCCTGCTGCGCTCACTGGAGCAAATGATTGAGGGCGAGCGCGTCACCCAGTTGGTGGAAGGCAACCGCCGGTTCGATCTGGTGGTGCGCTTACCCGAGAGCGGACGCAGCCTGCAAGAACTCTCCAACCTGTTGATCGAAACCCCCAGCGGGCATGTGCCACTGTCCACACTGGCCACATTGGAAGACAGCGACGGCCCGAACCAGGTGAACCGCGAAAATGGGCGGCGGCGCATCGTAATCTCGGCCAACACCGATGGCACCGACATGTCGCAGGTGATCGCCGCCATTCGCGCTGAACTGGCGGCCAAGGCACTGCCCGAGGGCTACTTCACCGCGCTGGAAGGCCAATTCCAGGCACAGGAGCAAGCGGCCAAGTTGATCGCCGTGTTGGCCACCATCTCGCTCACCATGATTTTTTTGGTGCTGTACAGCCGCTACCAATCGGTCGTGCTCACGGCCATCATCATGGGCAACATCCCCTTGGCGCTGGTGGGCAGCGTGATCGCGCTGTGGATCTCGGGGCAACCACTCTCGGTGGCCGCTCTGGTGGGTTTTATCACCCTGACCGGCATTGCCACCCGCAACGGCATTTTGAAGATCAGCCACTACATCAACCTGTGCGCCTTTGAAGGTGAAACCTTTGGCCAGAAGATGATCGTGCGCGGCTCGCTGGAGCGCCTCACCCCGGTACTGATGACGGCGCTGGTGGCGGCGTTTGCGTTGGTGCCCCTGCTGGTGTCTGCCGACGCACCCGGCAAAGAGGTGTTGCAC